>CAYWHE010000016.1:0-30910 GCA_964458125.1 uncultured Flavobacteriaceae bacterium
CTTGCAGTCGAAGGTTACCCGGTTGAGCGCACCGGTATACCGGATGAGGTTACCGGCGATGGCTATCCTGCGGGTATAACGGCCCGGGTATTTTCATTTGTTTTTCCATATCCGCCGGCTGACAAACATTTCAGGAACAAAAGGGTAAAAAAATTGCTAAAAGAATTTTTATTTTTACCTTTGAAAAAATGGTCATCCGCAGCGTGCCCATAATGAAATCAGTTTTTGCCCTGGCAACCCAAATGGAGACCCTGTCACAGGTTCCGGAACGGATTGAAATTGAAAACAGGGGCGTTTGCTCTGCCTGCTTCCCAGGCATGCGGGGAACGGACGTTAAGGGTAATTCAAATACGTGATCAATTCCCGGAAAGTGTCAAATGCGAAAACATTTAATCATCATTAAAATAAAATATTTTCCAATCGCCTTTTTTTCATTCTGCCTCTGTATTTCAGCGAATGAGACAAAAGCTCAGCTCAGCTACAAGGTGCTGTTCCTTGGAAACAGTTACACCAGTGTTAATGATTTACCGCAAATTATACATGACGTTGCCTTGTCAGCCGGCGATACGTTGGTTTTTGACAGCCATTCTCCAGGCGGGTATCATTTAACAGATCACAGTACCGACCCGGTCAGTCAAAATAAAATAATGGCTGGTGGTTGGGATTATGTAGTTCTCCAGGGACAAAGCCAGGAGCCCATTATGTCATCCAATCAATTTTTCACCGGCGCCTCGGCTTTGTATAACCTCATCAAACAATATAATGCATGTGCGGTAACAATGCCTTATATGACCTGGGGAAGAAAAAACGGGGATGCATCAAATTGTCCGAACTTTCCTGTCATGTGCACTTATGAGAGTATGGACAGTACCCTGAGATTAAGATACCTGGAACTGGCATCATCGCTTCAGGGAGAACTGTCGCCTGTTTCCGTTGTCTGGAATCACCTGCGACAAAATTATCCAAACATTGAATTGTACCAGCCGGACGAAAGTCATCCATCGGCAGAGGGATCCTATGCCGCCGCTTGTTGCTTTTACGCAACCCTATTTAAAAAAGATCCCGCCTTGATTACCTATGACTTCGGATTAAATGCAAACGATGCTTCCATCATCAGAAATGCTGCCAAAACACAAGTGTTCGACAGTTTGCAATGGTGGGATTTTAAGAGACTGCCCATTGCCGGCATTCAATACCAGACAGGTACCGGCATTAATGAGGTGATTTTTCAATCCATAGACCAGGGGGTGGCGCAAACATGCTTATGGGATTTTGGAGATGGCGATACGTCCTCCGCTGCATATACAACCCATTCCTATTTAACCGATGGAACCTACACGGTCTCATTGACAGCCACCAATTGTGATCTGCAAGGAACACACACCAGCTTTGCAGATACCGTTATTCAATTCTGCAGTCATACGCCAACCGTCAGTACCGTTCAGCCATGGGTGTGCAACTACGACACACTTTGGACGCAAACAGCAGATTCCTATCAATGGCTTGCCTATGGACTGCCAATACCTGAAACCAGTCAATACCTGGCGAATTATTTTCAGTATGGTAATTCCGGATTTTCCGTTATTTCGACTTTGAACGGTTGTTCTGAATTATCTCAGGTATTTACGAATACTCCTTCATGGTCTGGTTATTACTTTGACGGTATAGGTGACCCTTGCGCAGGGGATACGGTAGCATTTGCCGTCTTACATATAAACGGTTTCCTGTCCGGTTTTGAAAATATCCTGTGGTTTAAAAATGATACGCTTTTGTCATTGATGACCAATGAAGACACCTTACTTATATCCGGGTCAGGAAAATACGAATGCAAAGTCATTAACCCTAACTCCAATTGCCCTTTAGATACAACCTACGCCGTACTTCAATATGATTGTGGAGCAGTTGGTGTTCAGGAAAGGGACCGGGAATTATTTTGGAGTCTGTTTCCAAACCCGGCATCGGAAACCATTACCATTAAATTTGCAAAATACCCTGTAAACGAAACGATTCAAATATATAATGCGACCGGATGTTTAATAAAATCGATCACCGCATCGGCAACAACGAAAATTCGTATTGACGGTTTTCCCGACGGATTTTACCTTATTCGCCTAAAAAACAATAAGCAGCATCCGTTAAAATTTATTAAACAGTAGGAAATTTTCCCGGCCGATGGCACATCCATTAAACATGTTGTTAATTGAAAACAACCGAGGCGGGATGGTTACATCCGGCACAGGAAGGTTGGCAAAATTTCACGGTAACGATTGACCAAAATAAATCAGAATAATTTGTGAGTGAAAAAACTGCCCGGAACCGGGTAACCCGCCTGCTGTTTTGAAGCATATTTCATACCCGGGATACTGCCCCCATTCCAAAATTGCCGGCCGGGCAACCCGTTTCGGGAGCAGCATGATTGATGTAAACAAGCCGTAAAAGATAAAAGACAAAATATGGCAGATTCAAGCCTACACCTAAGAAATGAAAATCACAGCAGAAACTTTAAAACAAATCCTGGATGCCTTTAACCGGCATGACCTGGATGCAATAATGGAATTCTTCTCCGATGATTGCTCTTTTGATTTTCCGCGAGGACCTGAATCCTGGGGACAACGTTTCATCGGCAAGGCACAGGTACGTGAGGCGCTTGCAGGCCGCTTCAAGGGAATTCCAGATGTTTATTACGGTGAAGACCGGCATTGGATTTCAGCCGAAGGAAGCAGGGGTGTATCCGAATGGACGCTTTCCGGAACAACCACTTCCGGGATCAGGCTTAACGTGAGAGGTTGTGACCTTTGGGAGTTTCACCAAGGACAGGTCATCCGAAAGGATTCCTATTGGAAAATTGTTGAGTAGTGAACGCATCCTTAACGTTTGCGTTTACCGGAAGCGGCACAACCCCGCAGGGATAATTGAATGAAGGACCAACACGTACATGGTCGCAACACATTTTTTCTCCCCGCGTATAACGGGGTGTTACACCCAACATCAAACCAGATTGCCGGTTTATACATGCAAGGCCCTTTTACCGGTGGCATCCAGGCAGGCTTCGCGGAAAGCCTCGGTATAAGTGGGATGGGCATGGCTGATGCGGGCGATGTCTTCGGCTGATGCCCTGAACCCAAGGGCCACCACCGCTTCGGCGATCATATCCGCCGCCCTGGCGCCAATGATGTGAGCGCCCAGAATTTCATCCGTATCACGGTCAGCGAGAATTTTAACCAGCCCGTCCGTATCCATGCTGGCCCTCGAACGGCCCAGCGCCTTGTATGGAAAGGTGCCTGTTTTATAATGCCTTCCTGAGGCTTTCAGTTCCTCCTCGGTATATCCCACACCGGCCACTTCCGGCCAGGTATACACCACACTTGGAATGTGCAGGTAATGGATATGAGGCTGCTGACCTGCAATAGTTTCCGCAACAAACACACCCTCTTCCTCTGCCTTATGCGCCAGCATGGGTCCCTGGACGACATCGCCAATGGCGAATATGTTTTTCACGGAGGTGCGCAACTGCTCATCTGTTTCGATGCGGCCTTTGGCATCCGTGGTCACACCTGCCTTTTCGAGGCCGAGGTTCTCCGTATACGGTTTTCTTCCAACGCTGACCAGGCAATAATCACCGGTAAATGAAACCGGTTCGCCATTGCCGTTCACCGCCGAAACCGTCACGTCCTTTCCTTTAACCGATGCACCCGTAACCTGATGATTGAGGTAAAATTCAATCCCGAGTTTCTTCAGTGACCGCTGCAGCTCCTTTCCCATCGTGCGGTCCATGTTGCTGATGATGGTATCCATGAATTCGATCACGCTGACCCTGCTGCCCAGCCGCGCATACACCGAACCCAGCTCAAGGCCAATCACACCCCCTCCGATGATGAGGAGATGTTTGGGAATTTCACTGAGCTGAAGCGCTTCCGTGGAAGTGATGATTCTCCTTTTATCCAGGGCTACGCCCGGAAGTGAAACCGGTTTGGATCCGGTGGCAATGATAAAATATCCTGCTTCCAAACGGGTGATCCGGCCGCCGGCTCCGGCTACGTCGATATGCCTGTCATCGGCAAAGGTCCCGTGACCGGTATATACGTCCACCTTGTTTTTTTTCATCAGGAAGGCGACACCGTCCACATTCTGTTTCACCACCAGGTCTTTTCTTTCCATCATTTTTTTCAGGTCCGCCTTCAGGCCATTCACCGCTATCCCATGGGCTTCAAAGGTATGCTGTGCGGCATGGTAATGCTCGGTGGAGTCCAGCAGGGCTTTGGAGGGAATGCATCCCACGTTCAGGCAGGTGCCTCCAAGGGTCGGGTATTTTTCCAGGATGGCCGTTTTCATGCCCAGCTGGGCGCATCGGATGGCCGCCACATACCCTCCGGGACCGGAGCCGATGATGATGATATCGTATGAATTCATGTAAATTATTTCAGTTCTTATTCATTAACTAAGGATAACCGGGATAACAAATCAGGGATTCCTTTTCCGGAACAATGGAATTAACAGCATGACAAGCATTACCAGCAGGCTGATACCCGCGGCTATCTTTCCGGCATAATCCCCATGCTTCACATAAAAGGTCAGTTTGTCATTGGCATTCATGGTTTTCTTTATGGCCGCCGGATTCCACCAGGAGGTTTGTTCGAGGATGTCACCGCGCTGGCTGATGAATGCCGAAATGCCGGTATTGGCCGAGCGGGCAATGCTCCGCCTGGTTTCGATGGCCCTCAGCCTGGCGTATTGCAGGTGCTGCCTGTATCCGGGTGTATCGCCCCACCAGCCGTCGTTGGTGATGATGAATATAAAGACTGCTCCCTTTCGTATATACCGGGTGATATAATCCCCGTAAATGGATTCGTAACAGATGGCGGGCGCCACCCGCAATCCGCCGGCTGAAACAAATACGGAAGGCTCTTCCTGTACGCCCAGGCTGCCGGCGGTTCCGCCCAGGTCGATGGCGAATCTTTCAAAATAGCCGAAGATGGCGGGATAAGGAATTTTCTCGACACCGATGACCAGTTTCGATTTGTGGTAAACCTGTATGGAGTCGCCGGAATGTAATTGCAAAGCCGTATTGTAGGAATCAAAATATTCGGGGCTGTCGGTAAACTGCCTGGCCGTCCGGGTCGGAGGTTTTCCTTCGTAGGCGATGGCCGTGGATGCCCCCGTTACCAGGTGAAGGCGGGGAAAGGCCGTCAGAAAGGACTGTATGGTCCGGATGTCCTGTTGCTGTTTCATGCGGTCTTCCCAAATGGTATACGGCAGGGAGGTCTCCGGTCCGAGCAGGTAATCGGTTGTGCTGTCGATCACCGCAGAGGCCAGCTTCAGCATAATGCCTACCTGTTCGGCCCCGCTCAGTCGCGAAAATTTTTCGCTGTACGGATCGATGTTGGGCTGGGTGACGGCTATGCTGACCGGGGCCGGCCGCTCGGTATAGGAAACGTAAATCAATTCGGACAACAGGACGGGGATCCCTATCACACAACCTGTAACTGCGATCAACCGGCCATGATGAGGCATAGTTGCTTTCCCGAACAGCAGGGGCCGGATGAGGCGGTACATTAAAATATTGCATAGCAGAATCCACAGGCTTCCGCCCAGGACTCCCGTATATTCATACCATTGAACGAGCCTGGGAAAGGCCGCCAGCCCGTTACCCAGGGTCAGCCAGGGCCAGCTCAGATCCCAGTTCAGGTGCAGGTATTCAAAGGCCGTCCAGCCGGACAGGAGGAAAACGTACCCCCAGGTGCTGCCAAGCCGGCAACGGACCCGGTGAAAAACCGCGAAGACGGTAGCCATAAACAGACTGTTGAAGAAGATGGCGGCCGCCATGCCAAAGCCGGTCGCAAAATAAATCCACCAGGTGGTGAGGATGTTCCATAAAAAAAAGAATGCATAGGCATACCCGAAAACCTGCCTGTGCCTGATGGTTTCACGATTCTCATAGTAAAAATCCTCGAGGGCCAGCATGGGAATCCAGGCCAGCAGCAGCAAGGGTGCAAAACCGCCTGCAGGCCACCCCGCAAACATGAGAATGGCCGATAAAAAAACCAGGACTAACCGGTAAAACGTCAGGTTTAACATACATGAAAACTTACGGACAAAGGTAAAAGATTTAATTTCTGCACGGACGTGATGCATTCGGTTTTGAATGTTTTCAATCCCTGCCTGCTGTTCCGCCAGCCAGTCGATTCTCCATAGAACACCGGCGTCTTACCCCTGACCCCTGGTCTGCCTGTTCAGCCCTGTGCCAGGCCGCCGGTTTCAGCCATTGGAAAAGTCAAGCCGGCTGTTGCAGAAGCCGAAGCCGTCCGGGGTTTTATCCGCCTGCACACCAGGTCTGAATTTTTAATTACATTTGCTTAACCTGTTCAAACCATTATTCCCGTATATGCCATGAAAAAAATTATTCAAACCTGCCTGCCGTTCCTGGTGCTGGCGGGAGCCGCAACCTTTCTTTTCCGCCTGGATTTCCCGATGAACCAAAACCGGTACGGTTTGGCCGGAGCTTTGGGCGATGCCATGGCCATAGGCGGTGAAGAAGACGGCTTTGAACGCTATACCTATGAGTGGCAGCGACTGCATGATCCCGCCACCGGACGTATCCCGGATCACATCCGGGAAAAGGAGCTGGCCTTTGCGGCAACGCTTCCATCAGATGCCTCCCTGTTTGCCGGCAAGGGCGCATCCATAGCCAATTGGGCTTCCCGCGGACCCTGGAATGTGGGAGGCCGGACCAGGGCCTTTGGCGTAGATGTTACCAACGACAGCATCCTCATTGCCGGTTCCTGTTCGGGCGGTCTGTGGCGTTCCGCCGACGCAGGGCAAAGCTGGTCCAAAACATTCACGCCGGCGCAACATCTCAGCACGTCCTGCCTTTCCCAGGATGTGCGCCCCGGTCACACCAATACCTGGTATGCCGGATCGGGTGAAGCCTACGGGGCCTCGGCAAGCGCAGGCGGCGGGGCTTATTACCTGGGCAACGGCCTTTATCAGTCAACAGACGGGGGTCTCTCCTGGAACTCCCTGCCCTCCACCGTTTCCGGTACACCTCAATCCTTCGACAATATCTGGGACCTGATCTGGAACGTCAAAACCTATCCGGCCGATACCGTCCATGATGTGGTTTTTGCAGCCACATACGGGGCCATCTACCGGTCGGCTGACGGGGGAACAACCTGGACCAAGGTACTCGGCAACCCGACTTCGGCCTATTCGTATTTCACCGATGTGGAAGTGACCCCTTCCGGCGTGGTGTATGCCACGCTGAGCGATGACGGCCCCGCCAAGGGTATCTGGAGGTCGACCGATGGCATCACGTTTACCAACATCACACCGCCGAATTTCCCTTCTGCGTATAACCGTATTGTTATAGGTTACGCCCCGTCGGATGAAAACCAGGTTTATTTCCTGTCCAACACGCCCGGTTTCGGTCAGCCCGATACCAATTTCCTCGGCACGGTGGAATGGAACAGCCTCTGGAAATACCAGTATCTGTCCGGTAACGGTTCCGGTAACGGAGGTTACTGGTTCGACCGCTCGGCCAACCTGCCCACCACGGGCGGTCCTTTTGACAAGTTCCAGTGCCAGGGTTCCTATGACCTGCTGGTGCAGGTTAAACCCAACGATACCAGCACCGTATTTATCGGAGGCACGAATCTGTACCGTTCCACTTCGGCTTTTGCCGATGACACCCATACCACCTTCATCGGCGGTTATGAAGAAGGCGCCACCCTGCCGGTGGTGAACAGTTACGCCGGTCATCATCCCGACCAGCATGTGCTGGCCTTCCTGCCTTCCAATCCCGATGTGATGTGGTCTGCCAACGACGGTGGAATATTTAAAACAACGGACAATACAGCTCCCGCTGTTTCGTGGACCTCCCTGAACAACGGCTACCTGACGGGTATGTTTTACACGGTTGCGCTGGATCATGCCGCCGCCGGAAATGATATCGTGATTGCCGGTGCGCAGGATAACGGTTCATGGTATACGAATTCAATCCTGCCTGCCACGCCCTGGGTTACGCCACGGGGAGGTGACGGATCCTATTGCGCCATCGCTGATAACCAGGCGGCTTATTATTTCTCCATTCAGAACGGAAAAATGATGAAAGCCACACTTGATCCTTCCGGGCAGGTGGATTCCTTCGCCCGCATCGACCCGTTGGGCGGCACCGGTTACCAGTTCATCAACCCATATGTGCTGGATCCGAACAACAACAACCTCATGTACCTGGCCGGAGGGAAATACCTCTGGCGCAACAACGACCTGTCCGGCATACCGTACGCCTTCAACTGGGATTCCATCACCACCAACTGGTTCATGTTTCCCGATTCGGTCCCGGTGGCCAACGTAAAAATCACCGCTGTTGCCGTCTCCAAAACACCCGCCAACCGGGTCTACTTCGGCACCAGCAATAAAAGGGTGTACCGCCTGGATAATGCCCACACGGGATCTCCTGTTCCCGTTGAAATCACCTCCACGACCACCGGAAATTTATTTCCTGCCAACGGAAACGTCTCCTGCATTGCCGTCGATCCCTCGGATGCCGATAAACTGCTGGTCGTGTTTTCCAATTACAACGTATACAGCCTGTTTTATTCCGGTGACGGGGGCACCACGTGGGTCAAGGCCGGAGGCAACCTCGAATACAATTCCGTCGGAGGCGGCAACGGTCCTTCCCTGCGCTGGGCTTCCATCATGCCCGTCAGCAACGGAACGGTTTACCTGGTGGCCTCCAGCACCGGGCTCTATGCCACCTCCGCCCTGAACGGCCTCTCCACCGTGTGGGTTCAGCAGGGCGCCAATACCATTGGTAATGCCGTATGCGATATGATTGACTTCCGGCAGGGTGACGGACGGGTCGTGGTAGCCACGCATTCCCACGGCATCTATTCATCCGTCATCACTGACGTGAACGATGTGGCCGGGCTGGATGATTTGCAGTCAGCCGGAAACATGAACCTGGATGTGTTTCCAAACCCGGTCAAAGACCAGGCTTCGGTTACCATTCACGTGGACAAACAGGCCCTGATAACGCTTAGCCTGTACGACGAATCGGGACGCCTGGTCCGGGAGCTTTTAAACGGCACGGAACAGGCCGGAACGAAAACCATTCCCTTCAGCACCGGCATGCTTCGGCCGGGCATTTATTACCTGACGCTGGGAAGGGCGGGAAGTTCGAAGTCGAAAAGCTTCATCCGGCTGTAAAAAGAAGGGAATGTTGCTTAGTTGAGCTTTCCCACGGGCATCACATACAAAACGGCATGACCTGAGGGCAGGTACAAAGCCTGCCTGAGCAGCGTATCCTTAAACGAACCCATGGTGACCGTACCGGCACCGATGGATACGGCCTGTAAACAGATGTTTTGAGCGGCATGGCCGGCTTCCATCCAGACATATTGTTTTCCCTTTTCACGGAAGCGCCAGGTGGTGCGGCCAAAAACTCCGCTGATGACGATGGCCGCCGCTCCCTCCCCTGCCGTACCCTGTGAAACGGCAGCAACAAAATCTTTTTTAACCGGTCCGTTCAGTACCTGTTCCAGGCTGTGCGAACGCGGGATGTAATGATACACGCCTTCCGGCAGGCTGTCCACATTCCACGACACCACGTATAATTCAAGCGGGTAAAGTCCTCCCGCGGAGGGCGCCGCTCTTTTGCCGCCATCTCCGGTAATGCCCTGCGCGGCCCATAGCAGCTGACCGATTTCCCCAAGCTGCAATGGTGAGGGAGCAAAATCCCGTGTCGAACGTCTTTTTAATATCGCCTCTTCAACGGCAACCGCGCCCGTCAGCCGGGGGGACGGCAGCTGAATGATGAATGGTCTTAAAGGTACCAGGGCAGGGTTCAACGGGGTGTCCTTCCGGTTCACACCGCAACCGGCAAGAAAGAGGAGCAGGAATAAAAGGCCGGCTACAGCAGGGTATTTCAGCGCTTGAACCGGACTTTTCATTTTATTTGGGAACCAGGAAAAACTGTTCCTTATCCGTTCCGTATGACGTGACGGTGCAACGGGCGGCCGTCAGTTCATCAATGGCATATACATGCTGCGTGCCGTTGGATTCCGTCAGACGAATCTGCTGTTCATTATTCTCAAAGGCATAGGTCCCGTTGATGCCAACCGGTAAACCCAGAAAAGTATACGTGATACTGAAATTTCCTTCATCATTAAAAGTGATGGTGTAATTAACGAGCGTGGATTTGAAGGTTGCAGTTTCATCCACATCATTTTTCTTATAGGCCGAAACAACCCAGGAGCGGCTGAGTAAGTCCTTTTTGAATTCTTCATGAGCCTTTTTACAGGAGGTAACCGCGATGGAGGCCAGGATCAGCCACACAAGCGCCGGTTGAATGGAACGTTTCAATATTTTTTGCACGATAATTTTTTTTGTCCGGGTTTATGGGGATTAGGAGAACATGATTTCCGGTATTTTCATGATGAATCAACCGGGTTTGTTATCCGTGAACCGTTTCCTTAACACCTAGTGCGCTGATGATCCTTCCTTCAAAATCCAGGAACTCCTGCCAGCGCTTTTCCACTTTTTCCGGGTCGTCATACTGGCGGGCAAAGTTGAGAAAGAGGGTGTAATGCCCGGCCTCACTGATCATCAGTTCATGATAAAAAGCGGAGAGCTCAGGGTCGCTGATGTTTTCGGACAACACCTTGAATCGTTCACAGCTCCTTGCTTCAATCAATGCGGCAAAAAGCAACCGTTCGGTCAGCATGGACTGGCGGCTGCCGCCCTTTTTCATGAAATCATATAATTTATTGACATACTCATCCCTGCGTTCCCTGCCCAGGACCAGTCCGCGTTCTGTGATTTTATCATGCACGCGCTTCAGGTGATCCAGTTCTTCCCGGGCAAGGGCCACCATGGCCTGCACCAGTTCGCTGTATTCCGGAAATTTGACAATCAGGGATATGGCGTTGCTGGCGGCCTTCTGCTCGCAGAAAGCATGATCGGTGAGGATTTCAGCCATGTTTTTTTCCACAATATTTACCCAGCGGGGATCGGTGGGTAGTTTCAGGCGCAGCATATCGGTCAGTTTAAAAGGATGTTGGAAAACAGGAAGCGGTTACTTCAGTCAAACAATTTTTCGACACCCGTGATTATTTCATTTTATCGGCAATGGCGCTGTCGTAAACCTTTCCCGCTTCCGTCACCGGCATCCACAGTTCTCCATCGATGATGATTTTTCCGGTCGTCACTTCGCCCAGGTTGGTAAAATCCACGTCCGTTTCAGAGAGGAAATCCACAAACCGGTCGAGGTTCCCGGGACTCACACTGACAACGACACGACTCTGGGCCTCGCCAAACAAAAAGGCATCCATCCGGAACTCTTCATCGCTGCTGATATCAAAACCGAGGTGACGGTTCAGGGAGGATTCCAGCAGGGTGATGAACAATCCACCATCCGATACATCGTGAGCCGAACTGATCAGTTGTTCGCGGATCAATCTTTTAACGACATCCTGGACAGCCACTTCGGATTCAAAATCAAACCAGGGCGCCGGTGAATTTTTAATGTCATGGTAGGAATACAGGTACTGGGAGGATGCAATATCATCCCGTGATTCCCCGATCAGGAAAATATGATCGCCCGCCTGTTTAAAGTCCATCGTCATGATCCTGTTTTTATCATCGATCAGTCCCAGCATGCCGATGGTAGGAGTCGGGAAAACGGGAATTTCTTCCTGGCCCAGACGGCTCTGGTTGTAGAAACTCACATTTCCTCCGGTAACAGGCGTCTTAAACCTCCTGCAGGCTTCTCCCATTCCTTTGATGGCATGCACAAACTGCCAGTATACTTCAGGGTTGTACGGGTTGCCGAAATTCAGGCAATTGGTGATGGCCGAAGGTTCCCCTCCGGAACAGACGATGTTCCTGGCTGCTTCGGCCACGGCAATGGAAGCGCCTTTTTCGGGATCGGCATATACATAACGGGAGTTGCAGTCAACCGTCAGTGCCAGGGCTTTGTGACTCTCCCTGACATCCACCAGTGCGGCATCGGCAGGATTGTTGGTTCCCATGTTGAGGGTGCCGACCATGGAATCGTATTGTTCGAAGACCCATTTTTTGGAAGCGATGTTCGGATGGCGGATGAGGTGCCAGGCCACCTGCTGGAGGTCATCGGGAACGGGAACTTTTCCGGCATCAAAGGCTTTGTTCAGGCTGATGTAAGCGGGTTCCCGGTATTCGCGGGTGTAAACGGGAGCGCCTCCGCCCAGCACCAGTTCATAAGCGGGGACATCAGCCACCAATTCATCATTCATGTAAAAATGAAGCTGGCCGTCACCGGTTACTTCTCCTATTGGTGTGCAGTTCAGGTCCCATTTATCGAACACTTTTTTAACCGCCTCTTCTTTTCCTTTCTGCACCACGAGAAGCATGCGTTCCTGTGATTCGGACAAAAGGATTTCCCATCCCTGCATGTTTTTCTGACGAACGGGAACCTGGTCCAGGTGGATGATCATCCCGTGCTTTCCCTTGGCTGACATCTCGCTGGTGGAGCAGATGATCCCGGCCGCTCCCATATCCTGCATGCCCACCACCGCCCCTGTTTCCATCACTTCGAGCGTGGCTTCAAGCAGTAGTTTTTCCTGGAAAGGATCGCCAACCTGGACGGCCGGCAGGTCTTCACCGGAGCCTTCATGCAGATCGCCGGAAGCAAATGTGGCACCGTGAATACCGTCTTTCCCGGTGGCTGATCCAACAATAAACACGGGATTTCCAACACCGTACGAAGTCGCCGAAATGGTTTTACCTTCTTTTACAATTCCAACCGACATGGCATTCACGAGAATGTTTACCTGGAAACAATCATCAAAGAAGACTTCTCCTCCTACGGTTGGAACGCCAAATGCATTTCCGTAATCTCCAATACCCTTCACCACTCCTTTCATCAGCCACTGGGTTCGTTCTGTTTCCAAATTTCCGAAACGGAGGGAGTTGAGCTGGGCCACCGGCCTGGCGCCCATGGTGAATATGTCGCGGTTGATGCCGCCTACGCCTGTGGCTGCTCCCTGGTAAGGTTCAATGGCGGAAGGATGGTTATGGGATTCGATTTTAAAGGCGCAGGCCAGTCCATCACCGATGGACACAAGACCGGCATTTTCTTCACCTGCCTTGGCCAGCATGTGGGGGCCGTCCTTCGGCAGGGTTTTCAGCCAGGTGATGGAATTTTTATAGGAACAGTGTTCCGACCACATCACCGAAAAAATACTCAGTTCGGTAAAATTAGGATTCCGTCCCAGGATGGTTTTGATTTTTTCAAACTCCCCGGGCAGCAATCCGAGTTTTTTTGCAGTTTCAATGGTGGTTAAGGATTCTTCAATAGCCTGGCTCATGTCCGTTTTTTTTCGGACGCAAAGGTATAGAATTATAGGCAATCCGGTTCATGCATTTTATGAACATTCCTCAAACCGACCGGCTTTGCTGACTTTTAGTCTCGCTGCTTCAGCAACCGGTCCATGACTCTGCGAACCGGCATGCCGTGTATTCCTGAACGGAAAAAAGCGGAATTTAAGAAAGGCGCTTATTTCCCGGATTGGATTTTCCTGCCTTTACGGCCGGCAAGGGTTCATGAATTTTATGTAATCTTGCGATATGATTGCGGAAATAAGCCTGACCCTGGCCTATACATTCATTTTTCTTTTCATCATCGGAAAATACAGGTTCTTTGCCCTCGGGGGCGTACCCGTTTCCCTGACCAGGTGGATTTTTCTGCTGAAAATCGCTGCCGGCATTACCCTGGGAATTATCTATACCCGTTATTATACCGATCGTAAAACCGCTGATATTTTCAAATATTTTGACGACAGCGGGATTATTTTCAACACCCTATTCACCAATCCCTGGGATTTTTTCCGGATGCTTACCGGTATTGACTCGGGAAACACGGATCTGCAGCAATATTATGAACGCATGACTTCCTGGAATAATTCCGACAATATCTATAACGACAACCGGAACCTCATCCGCCTGAACACCCTCCTTCGGTTTGTTTCCATGGGACATTATTATGTCCATACCGTTTTCATGTGTTTCATTTCCCTTTGCGGCCTCACCGGCATTTACAGGGTGCTGAACGAAGAGGTGAAGGGTAAATCATGGGAATTGACGGGTGCTGTTTTCCTGCTGCCGTCGGTCATTTTCTGGAACTCAGGCATGTTGAAGGACGGGCTGATGATTTTTGCCTTCGGCATCCTCTTTTACAACTTTCACCTGTTGATCACGAGAGGCTGGAAAACAACCCGGATCATCGTGATTTTACTCACCGCCTTGTGGCTTTCCATCCTGAAACTATACATACTCCTGATCGTATTGCCGGGCCTGGTCCTGTTATGGTTTTTCAAATGGAAGCCACGGCTGCTGCCTTTTACCTTCAGCATCTTTACCCTGGCCTACCTGGTTTATTTTACGGTTATTTTCAACCTGAAATATGTTTTTCACGATTACGATTTTGCCCACATGATTTACCGGAAACAATTTAATTTCCTCAACCTGATCACGGTGGTCCGGACGGGCAGTGTCATCGATATTCCCCTGCTGGAGGGTAATGCGTGGAGCATCCTGAAAAACACCCCGCATGCATTCTGTACCATTCTTTTCAGGCCTTATATCTGGGAGGCCGATTCCTTATTCATCGTCATGGCCGCACTCGAAAACCTGCTCATCCTGTTTTTGGCCCTGCTGGCCCTGGTTTCGATTGACCTGAAACAACCCATATACAAACCCCTGCTTGCTTTTTCCGCCTGGTTTGTTTTCCTTTTGTTTTCACTTACGGGACTCGTTACGCCGGTCATGGGAGCGTTCGTGCGTTACAAAGTTCCGGCACTGCCCTTTTTGCTGCTCATCCTGATCATGATCTTCAGCCGGGAGAAACTCTTCAGGCGTCTGTCCTTTATGCGCCGGCATCGATGAAAGAAGCCATACGCCTCAGCCGTTGCCTCGACATCATCCGGTCCTACAGCCGGCAGGAGCCTTTATCCATACACCTGAAAAGGTATTTTGCGAAACATAAGCAGATGGGTTCCAATGACAGGCGAATCAGCCGTGACCTGGTTTATCCCTTCTACAGGCTCGGAAAGGCCTGTTCATCCGAAGATATGGAAATCAGGATTGCACTGGCTGCCTTCATCTTCCGGGAACAGGCCGATGAGATGAACCGCTTCCTGTTCCCGCGTTACCTGAAAACGAATCCTCCTTCCGGGCCAACAACGCCCCTACAGCGATTCGGAATAGTGCAGCAGCTTTTTCCGGCGCTTGCCAGGACGGACCTCTTTCCATTTACCGGGCATCTGTCTGCCGGACTGAACCGGGATGATTTTCTGAATGCCCTGTTTGAAAGGCCCCTGGTATGGATCAGGATGAAAAAAAAAGCAAAGGATGAGGTGATGCGGGACTTAAACGCTTCCGGGCTGTCACCCGTTTCCACACCGCTCAGCGACCTGGCACTGGGATTTGAACCGGAAAGCCACCTCACCGCACTTGTATCCTATCGAAAGGGCCTGTTTGAAATTCAGGATTTGTCTTCCCAATTATCGGCTGCTTATGCGGAGGTTCAGCATGAAACTGAAAGCTGGTGGGATTGCTGTGCAGGTTCGGGCGGTAAAAGTCTGCTGATGCTCGATCATCATCCTTCCGTAACCCTTACCGTAAGTGATATCAGGCAGTCGGTGCTGGATAACCTGTCCGGGCGTTTCCTCAAATCCGGTCACCGGCAGGTGGAATACCGGGTGCTGGATCTGACCAGGTCCCTGGTGGCTCCACAGAAGTTTGACGGCATCCTGCTGGATGTTCCGTGTTCCGGATCAGGAACCTGGAACCGGACACCTGAAATGCTGACCAACTTTGATGAATCCGGCATTGCCGGATATGCCATACGGCAGAAAAAAATCCTGGAAAACATCAGGTCCTGCCTGAACCCCGGGGGAAAAATCATTTACATCACCTGTTCGGTATTCCGGGAGGAAAATGAAGAGGTGATTTCCTTCGCTAAAGATGAACTGGGTTTCGGCTGCAGTCAGCAAGCCATCCTTCCGGGTTTCAGCTACCGGGGCGACACCCTGTTTGCAGCAAAATTGGAAAAAATATAATTCTTCGGAGAAAATCAGGCATGTCTTATAAATCTATTATTTTTGCACCAGTCATTTAGCATTTATGTACCGCCAGGAACCACACCCCTTTGAATCCGCCCATCCTTCCCGCCAGACAACACCGGATCCTGGTGCTTACCTGATGCATATAGGCATACACCGCACTGCAGAGTTGCCCACCCTGGCCTACCTGAAAAAACTTCAGCGGCACCATTTGCTTCAGGTGCCTTTCGAGAACCTCAACATACAATATTTCCGGAGGATAGAACTGAGTATTCCCTTCTTCTTTAAAAAAATCATACGGGATAAGCGGGGCGGATATTGTTATGAACTGAACGGACTGTTTCACTGGCTGCTGAAGAAAGAAGGATTCCACGCCGATATGATCTCGGCAAGGGTATTCAACTCCAGTGAGTCGGCCGGTCCGGAGTTTGATCACCTGGCCATTGCCGTCAGCCTGGAGGAAAAAAAATACCTGGTAGATGTCGGCTTTGGGGATTTTAGCGCCCGTCCCCTGCTGATCAAAACCGGTGTGGAACAAAAAGACGAAAACGGTTTGTTCATGCTACATGAGTATGATGAGCACAGTTTTGTCGTGGTTAAAAAACAGGGCCGCATCTGGAAGCACCAGTATATCTTTTCGTTGAAACCTCATGAACTGCATGAATTCCAAGGTATGCATCATTTTCACCAGACGTCACCGGAGTCCCTGTTCACACGGAAAAAAATCTGTTCCGTCATGACTTCAAAGGGCCGCATCACGCTCACCGATAACCGGCTGATCATAACCGATAACGGACATAAGAGCCAGCACACCTTTCATACCGAAAACGAATTCAACAAATTGCTTCAAAAGCATTTTGGGTTTCGGATGGATGAGGATTGAACATTCCGTTTAATAGCTGAAATCCAACGTTTTTTGTTCATGCTGCAGCCTGGCTGGCGTCCGGCAAACGACCCGAAATGCGGATGGCGAATTCACCGCCTTTCAAAATCATGGCTGTCCGTGGTCCATTCCGCAGAAAAATATTAACCCGGAAACGGGAACCGTTGAACCATTTTTAATTTACCTTCGTGTGATGAAAATTCTCACCCGCCTGATCACCACGACCCTGGCAGTACTGGTCACCGCCTACCTGCTACCCGGTATCCACATGGAAAATGCATGGGTTGGACTGATCGTGGCCGTTGTGTTATCGGTGCTGAATGTATTTCTGAAACCCCTGCTGGTCCTGCTGACCTTTCCCATCACCTTGCTGACCATGGGTCTGTTCCTGCTCGTCATCAATGCCCTGATGATTTTACTGACCTCCAGCCTGGTACCAGGTTTCGGGGTGGATGGCTTCTGGTGGGCCCTGTTATTCAGCCTGATTCTTTCCATCGTCAGCGCTGCCTTGAACAGCCTTGCCGGGGACGGTTCCGGGACATCCTGATTCCTTATACCGGCCTGTGCACGTCACTGGTCCTGAAGCGGAATCCGTTTTTTGGAGGGCCCTTCCTGATCAGGATCAGGTCCGATTGATGATCGTCACTCCTGTTTATGATCTCTGTCCTGTTTTAAACATGGCCGGCCCGGTTACTTTTGTACAGTACGTATTCATCCAATTATTTCCTGTTATGATTAAGAACCGAAAGCCGAATTCAAAATCCCCTGTCATTATGGAACGTGACACCATTCACGAGGTCCAGAAGAAATTTAATGACCGGTTTCCCTACCTGAAAATTGAATTTTTCCGTGAACCGACTATCAAAGGAAAAGGTACCAACAGGAAGAAAATGTACCTGAATGACGTGGCACTGAAAGACCTGCACCGCCTGAAAAAGTCCGGGCAGATCAAACTGGAAAACAAGCTGACGGTCAGTGAACTGGAAACTCTTTTTTTCAGTGAATTCGGGCTTTACACGCAGGTCTTCCGGAAATCAGGCAACATTTGGCTGGAAACTTCAGCGACCAATCACTGGACGCTGGAACAACAGAATGAAGAAGGAAAAAGTCTGCAGGAAGAAATAAAAAACGAACGGGAAAACCCGGATGATCATGATATATACTGATCAATTCTTCATGTTTTTCAGCCTGTTTTCATCCATCAGGTAAATTTTTCCTTCCTTAATATCAATCAGTTTTTCTTCTTTAAAATCACTCAGCGTCCGGATCAGCGACTCGGTAGCCGTTCCGGCCATACCGGCCAGGTCTTCCCGGGAAATGGCCATGGCAAATGTATTCTGTGCCGAGGTCTGGAAGCGGCTCTGAAGCGACAACAACGCTTCGGCCACGCGTTTCCTGACTGAACTGTAAGCCAGTTCCAGCAGTTTTTCCTGCTGTTCGGTAATGTTATGGGTGAGGATATGCAGAAACTTTTTAGTGATTTCCTGATGACTGTATAATATGGTGAAGAAATCCTCCTTGGGTATATAGGTAATTTCCGAAGCCTCCATGGCCTGGGCAGATTCATTATAGGCGCCTCCTTCGAGCAGCGCCGTATAGCCGAAAAAGTCACCGTCCTTCAGCAGGGTGGTGATCAGTTCCTTACCCAGGTTATGGGTTTTGTAAATCTTCACCTTGCCCTTATTCAGGTAATACATACCCGTCGGATAATTACCCTCCTGGTAGATGGTTTCTTTTTTCTTATAGCTGTTGAGCCTCTTGCTTTCCATGAACTTGTTCAGGGCATCCTTTCCCCCCACATCGCTGATGAAGGTTCCGAGCCCTTCAATCCCCTGCTGGTACTCCTTTTTCAGGGCTTCCATTTTTTTCAGGCGGCTTTCCACAGCATGCAGCAGTTCGATTTTATCGAATGGCTTGGTGATGTAATCATCGGCGCCCATCTCCATTCCCTTGCGCAAATCGCTGCGCTCGGCTTTGGCCGTCAGAAAAATAAAGGGGATGTTGGAGGTTTCCGGGTTTTTGCCCAATAAGTGCAGCACGCCATAACCGTCCAGGACAGGCATCATGATATCACAGATAATCAGGTGAGGTTTTTTGCGGTTTACCTGCTCGATACCCTGTTTGCCATCAGCAGATGTATCGACTTCATAGCCCGCCAGTTCCAGGATTTCAGCCGTATTTTCACGGACTTCCTTATTGTCCTCAATCAGTAAGATATTATACATAACAGTATCAGTTTGGTAATAATGGGAGTCTAATTTCTACAAGAGTACCTTTTTCCAGTTCACTGTGCAAATCTATAACACCGTGCATTAATTCCACATAATTGGCAACAATATTCAGCCCCAGCCCGGTACCCTGAATATTGGTGGCATTATGGCCCCTGAAAAAACGCTCAAAGAGATGCTTTTTATCGTCATCGCTGATGCCCATTCCATGATCCCTCACCCGGAGCAGAAAGAGTTCCGGCTTGGTCTGGGTGGTTACCTCTATGGTTTTGTTTTCCTCTGAAAACTTAATGGCATTCGACATCAGGTTGATCAGGATGTTGCGGATGAGTTTGGGATCCAGTTTGACCAGTTCGGGGCCCTCATGACTGTATTCGAGGCGCTGTCCGGGTTTTGCAATATTCTTGATGTCGTTGGCCACGTCCCACACCAGTTGTTTCATGTTAAAGGTATGGTAGTCGGCAAGTACCTTTCCTTCCTCAATCTTGCTCAGGGAAAGGAAATCGCTCAGGATATCATTCAGGTTATTGACAGCCGACATGATGCGGTTCACGTGTTTCATCCGCTTTTCCTGCTGTTCCGTTTTTTCATATTCCTGGATGAGTGAAGCGGAGGACAGTATGGCGGTGAGCGGGGTGCGGAATTCATGGGAAGCCATGGACAGAAACCGGGATTTCAGTTCATTGAGTTCCTTCTCCTTTTCCAGCGCTTCGGTCAGTTCATTCCTGGAATTCTCCAACTGGATCAGGGCTTCGCTCAGCACGCGGGTGCGGTCCTGGATACGGGATTCGAGCTTCTCATTGGCCTGGGTGAGCTTGTGGGTCAGTTCCTTCAGTTCCTGCTGCTGGCTGTGCATGGCCGTTTCGATGTCTCTCCGGCGGGTGATATCGATGATGAAAGCGATGATGAAATACCTGTTCTCGAACCGGAAAGGACTGAGGCTGATCTCTACCGGAAATTCGCTTCCGTCCTTCCTGCGGGCATACAGGTCCAGGCCCTGTCCCATGCTGCGGGGATGAGGATCCGTCGTATAGCCCTTGCGATGAGCCTTGTGGGGGGTAACAAACCGCTCCGGCACCAGCACCTCGATGGATTTGTCCATCAGTTCCTCCCGGCTGTACCCAAAAAATCTTTCCGTTGACGGGTTCAGGAACCGGATCAGGCCCCCCTCATCCGTTACAATGATACTTTCCGTGGCATGTTCAAACAATTGTTCAAATAAAAGATGCTTCTGGTCTTTGTTCATAAAGGGGGAATTCGACTCGCTAAAATACAGCATCTCAGGTTTATTTATCACGTTTTATAAAATCCAATGAAAGCATTCGTAAATTTAAAACAAGGGAGAGTATCTTCAGCCTGTAACGGCCTGCAACCATTTCAGCATGCCAACTGAAGAAAATCCTATCTGACTGATTTCATTACTCCCGTCATCCTGAAAAACAAAAATACCGGCAGGCCCGATGCAGGTGAAAGATAAGGATCATGCCAGAATATGACTTGCCTCATACCGGCCGGGGCAGGAAAACTTCGGAAAGGCTATAAGGCCGGCTGTGACTGGGAATACCGGATGGTGCAGGGGCTCTGAAAAAACTCCTCCTCCCGCCCGTTTTCATATACCACCCTGAGTTTTATCCTGGTATTGATGATATAATCCCGGATAAAAATGGTCTGGTTGTCCTCGGAGAGTTTCCAGTTAGGTTCGGCTCCGGATTTATCGTATTCGATATGCTGGATACACTTGACGGGCGCTTTCAGTTTTATTTCATACACCTTACCATGCTGTATCCCGGAAGTATCCGGAAGGGATTCCTGTGCAGCGGAGACCAGGGGAAAATAAATTAATATCAGCAGGGGAAGCAGGAACGTCTTTTTCATGGGGCCGGTGTAAATAGTTTATAAAGATAGGAAAAAATTATAAATCCCGGCCATTAAAACTGCATCAACAGCAGACGCGATAAACCTGCATTTTTTATGAACCGCATCCCTTATTCCAAAAATTATCCGACCGGGATCGGCCGGCCCGGTCGAAGCTGATTGCTCAGCCGCCTGGCGGGTTTTTGACGGGTATTGCTATGCCCGTCGTTGTCCCCGGTTTCTCTTTACCTGGAAAACAACCTGAATGCTTCGGGTCATCCGGCTGGATCTCATATCAGGCCAGGATCTCGGAAACCCGGAAAAGCGCAGTGGGAAGAAAGAAAAATAACACCTGTTCATAAATTTTATGCGAAGTGAAGGTTACTATTCTTATTTTTGATCCTCCTAAAAAATGAACCCAGACAACCGATTCCTATGTTAATGAAAAAAATATTGATTGGCCTCTTTGCCTTCATCCCGTTCATGTTGAACCAGACGACCACCCTGGCATTGAACCCGGTGAAAGAATACAAGGTGACCCCCGATAAATTCGGCATGAAGTTTAAGGAGGAAAAGATTAAAACCAGTGATGACGCCATTCTGAATGCCTGGTTTTTTGAAAATTCCAAAAAAACCACCAACTGGATGGTCATCAGCGGCAGCGGTGACGGAAACATGGCCGATAACCTCGAACTGGCCAATTCCTTTTTATCCGCAGGTTATAATGTGGTCACCTATGATTACCGGGGTTATGGTTCCAGCAGCGATTTTAAAATTGATGCCGACCTGTATATTTACCCCCAGTTTATCACCGACCTGAACAGCGTTCTCGACTATTTGCGCAAATCAAGGGCCATCACTAAATTCGATCTGTTCGGCCTGAACATCGGGGCCGGACTTTCAATAGGCGTCGGAGCCAACCGGCCCGAAACACGGAAAATTATTGCCGACGGACCCTGGACGGGACTGGAGAATATGAAAAAGAAAATCAAGGAGAAAATGGGCCGGGATGTCAATACTCCCTTCGGTTTCGATAAAACCTATGAACCCATGTATGCCATGGAAAAACCAAAGGCTCAGATCAAAGGGCTGCTGATTATCATCTCCCCCCAGGATCCCCTGCTGGGACCCAATGACATGAAACTGATCAAAGGTGTGACGAAGACCTACCTGGTGAAAAATGCAGCCTCCAACGATCAGAATTTCTCCATAGATAAAAACGCCTACTTCGAAGAAGTTTCCAAATTCCTCAACAATTAAAAACACCTTCAGGTGAACGAAGGCTCTCTTTCGGAGGGCCTTTTTTGTTGCCTTGCTGCAGCAGCGGTAAGAGTGAATTACCCCGCACCAATCAGGGGCGCATCCCGGTTATTTTTTTTCGCCCGGGGCGGCCGGGAATTCATCCGAACCGGTTAAAAAATAACCAGTTTTTTCTTAAAAACGGTTTCGTTGCCCGTCAGCACCAGGGAATATATGCCTTTGGATAAAAATCCCACATCGATGTTCATGCGGCCGCTTTGCTGGATACGACCGCTAAACACTTCCCGCCCGCCGAAATCATATAAACTGACCGCCCCGTTTTCATACATTTCCGGCGGAATAATGAGCTGGATGCTGTTCACATTTTTATCATACCAGGACTGGGGCTGGGGCGTGTCGATCTTCACATACAAACTGTGCACGCGGCTGTATGAGTTCTTCCCGTCATAGTCGGTTTGCCGGAGACGGTAATACGAAACGCCCTGATCAGGCTGCTCATCATAGGTGGCGTAATCGCTGCGGTAATTGGTATTGTGATGACTTTCCACCTTTTTCACATCATTGAAAATTTCCAGGTCGTCACTTTTCTCAAGCATGAAGTAGTCGCTGTTCTGTTCCGACAAAGTCGACCATTCAGCCCTCACCCGCGGACCTTCCTGACGGACAGCAAATGAAAGCAGTTCCACGGGCAGCGGACTGTTGGAGATAACGGATACGTCATCCACAAAATAATGCGAATACAAACCGGAAGCCCCGCTGTTAATCGTTGATTTGGCCGTCAGCGCATCGCTGCGGAAATTACCGATGGTGATGAAATTAAAGGTATCGGTGGGAACCAGGTTAAAGGTCATCTGCGTCCAGGTGCTGCTGGAAAAAACCGAGGTGTACTCCCATTGGGGAATCACGGAAATCACAGCAGTGCCGCTTTGTACGGGCTGGCTGACCGAAAAATAAACACCAATATTATTCGTGGCATATTTAAAAAAAGGATTGGCCGCCCGTGCAATAAAAAAAGTAACCGTATAGCTTTGTCCGATATTCAGGTGGGCGTTCAGCCTTTTGGTCAGATATTCCCGGAATACGGGCGGGGTGCCGTAGTTGGCGTAAGAGGTAAAACCAACAATCCCGCTTCCCGTCCGGGGATTGATGGTACCGAATCCGTTATTGGGACAGCCCACCGGCCAGGCAGCGGCTGTATTGACATAATCCGGGGTGCCGAAATTGGGATTCAGCACACAACAGCCGGAAGGGTTTATCCAGCCGTTAACCACGCAGAAATCGCCGTAGTTCAGCGGGAGGGAAGTATAGGTCTCGAAACTGCCATTGGTTACCAGGTTCTGGGAAATAGTCTGGAAACCCGAGAGGAATAAAGAAACAAAGGGCAAAAATTTAACGGTATGCATTTTCACCACTGTATGCTGTTTTTAAACAATTTACAAAAATCAGGGGCAAATGTTGTTGGCTGCGTAGTCAACCTGTTTACTTATCAACAAAATAATAAACAAAAGGGAGGCTTTTCAACCTCCCTTTCAATAGAATAAGGTGACCGGTCAATGAACCACCATGATTCGGCGGGGCAGGTAAACCTTGTTGCCCTTGAGTTCAAGCAGGTACGTCCCGGCAGGATAAGCGGAAAGGTCTGTGTATATCCGTCCGGAGCCTGAAAACCCGGTCAGCATCTTTTCCCAGGCTACCCTGCCGGTTACATCCCGGACGAACAGCCCCAGGTCCTGATAACCCTGTACTTCAAGGTGAATGGTAAACAGGCCGGTTGAAGGATTGGGAACGGCTTCAAAGGACCGGACGTCACCCTGAACTTCCGTGATTCCGACCCCGACAAATAAAAGCGGATCGGATGAATGGCTGCAGCCGTTGACATCGGTAGCCACCACCGAATAGGTTCCGTCCACCAGGGGTATATAATAGGAACCGGTGGCCCCGTTGAGTATATTTCCGTTGAGGTACCACTGCAGGCTGTAGCCGGGCAATGCACAGAATATGGTATCCCCGATGGCAAACAGAGTTGGTTTCGGCGGCAACGGGTTGACGTTAACCGTTGTTCCTGCAGAACTGCTGGTGCAGCCGTTGGATGAAGTCACCACGGTGAAGTAGGTGCCGGCAGCCGTAACTGCCAGAACATCCAGGGTGGCACCCGGCAGCATGCCATTGGCATCGTACCACTGGTTGCCCGAAACAGCGCTTGAAGTCAGTGTTACCGTGTCGCCTTCACAGACCGTCAGGGGCCCGTTTGCATTCACCACAGGAACGGGAGGAGCCGGGAATACATGTACGGTATCCGTATACGTAACAGGCAGTACCGGCATCATGAAGATGGTATAGGACAGGTCGAGCTGCCCGGATGCGCCCGGTACGGTGGCCGTGGCCGAACCGCTGCTGCCCCAGCCCGCAAAGGTGATGGTGCCCAGGTCATCATCGCCCAATGATACAATCAGGCTGTCCTGGTCGAAAACCTGAAGGGTGTAAGTCTGATCACCCAAAGACAGGTTGGGGAGGGTCCACGTATACGGCGGTTGCGTATTGTTGGTGGCCGGACGGGAATCATAGAAGGTATTGCCGGCCGTATCGGAAATCACGAAATAAAGATCGGGGTCAGGATCCAGGAAGCCGAGTTCATTGTAATTATCGGGAACGCTGGTGACGGTTACATCCGTAAGGAAGTACTGGGGAGGTGCATCGGGAGTGATGGTCTGACTCACCACATAGTCGCCGGGAATGGGATATACCTGCGGAACGGGGTTCTCCGAAGTGTCGTTTACGCCGTTGGCAAAATCCCAAAGGTATGCAGTTTGTCCGGGTACGTTATTAATAAAGGAAACGGTCAGCGGGGCGCAACCGGAGGAGTTTGTCATGGAAAAGCCGGCATTCCCCACGGTATCGGGAAGCACGTTCATCGGCAGCAGGTAGCTGATGCTCTGGTCGCCCAGTCCTGACAGGGTTGCAATTACGTTCACGTTGGCAATATACGAACCCGAAACCAGCGGGATCCCCGACAGATTCACGCAGCCGTAAAGATTGATGGCCGGGTCGTAATTGCAGCCGTTGAAGGAATTGTTGCAAACCCAGCTGATGCCCGCAGGCAGTCCGGTGATGGCGGCAATCTGAAAATTGGTGATCGTAAACCCCAGTGTGTCCGTGATCATCACGAATGTAACATCCTGGCTATACGCATTAAAAACAACGGCATCGGCAACCGTATCCGGGTATACGCCCGGGATGGTTTGCGTGCTGTCGATGGTGCACTGTGCGTGAAGAGAAAGGGATTGGCCGGTCAGCAGGACCAGCAGGAACAAACAGACAGGGTAAATTTTTTTCATCATGTTGTTATGGTTTTTTAAAAATCAAATCAGCTTAAACCGCTTCCACCGCCCTGATCTCCGGCACGGCCTTCAGGATGGACTGCTCGATGCCGGCCCGCATCGTCATGGCGCTCATGGAACAGGAACTGCAGGCGCCCATCAGTTTCAGCCTGACGACCATGTCATCGGTTACCTCCACGAGTGAGACATCACCGTTGTCGGCATGCAGGTAAGGACGCAACTGTCCCAGCGCATCCTCGATGCGGGCATGCAAAGCGGTATCCGTGGAGGCGGGCATATCAGGAACCAATGGGTTGAACTTGTTGTGTCGGGGAGAGGCTGGAATTCCGTATGGCTATCTGCTGGGCTACCTGACCGGCCACTTCCATGAAGGCTTTGCCGGCCGGGCTGTTTTCATCCAGCACCTGTGGAGACCCCTGGTCGCCACCTTCACATATGCTCTGAACCAGCGGGATCTGGCCAAGGAAAGGAATTTTCATTTTTTCAGCGAGCTTTTTGCAGCCATCCTTCCCAAAAATATAATACTTGTTATCCGGCAGTTCTGCGGGAGTAAAATAAGACATATTCTCGACCAGGCCCAGTACCGGAACCCTGATGGCCTCCATCCGGAACATACTGATGCCCTTGGCCGCATCGGCCAAAGCGACCTCCTGCGGTGTGGAAACAATGACAGCGCCGGTTACCGGAACGGATGACACCAGGGTGAGGTGGATGTCACCGGTACCGGGAGGAAGATCGATAAACATGTAATCCAGTTCTCCCCAGTCGGCATCGGAAAACAGCTGGCGCAAGGCCTTGGAAGCCATCGGTCCCCGCCATACGATTGCCTGGCCCGGATCGGTCATAAAACCTATGGACAGCATTTTAACTCCATATTTTTCAATGGGCTCCATCATGGTGCGCCCGTCAATTTCCTTCACGTAAAGCTGTTCATGCTGAACGCCAAACATGATGGGCTGTGAGGGCCCGTAAATATCGGCATCGATCAAACCCACACGGGCTCCGGTTTTAGCCAGCGCCACGGCCAGGTTGGCCGCTACGGTGGACTTGCCCACCCCGCCCTTGCCGGAAGCCACCGCTATGATATTTTTCACACCGGGCAACAGGGCCTGTTCATCTTCCCGTTTGGAGGTGACATGCGAAGTCATGTTCACCGTTACCCGCGCTTCCGGATCCACATAATGGGTAATCGCATTGATGCAGGCCCTTTCAATCAGGCTTTTCAACGGACAGGCCGGCGTGGTCAGCACCACCGTAAAACTGACGTGCTTACCGTCAATGGCAATATCCCGGATCATGTTTAAGGTCACCAGGTCCTTTTTCAGATCCGGTTCTTCCACTTCCCGCAAGGCATCCAGGACTTTATCGTGCGTTATTTCCATGTTTGATACGTTCACTTAATTTGCCGTAAAGTTACAAAAAATCAGGGATGAACGGATTTACAACTCCTTTCCGGGATCCCAGAAAACCTTTTTAAAATCACAGACCTGGTCGTTTTCCACCTTCACCCCTTCATTTTCGAGCAACTGCTGCATCAGGTCGGGGGAACCGAAATGATGCCTGCCGGTCAGCAGCCCGTTGCGGTTGACAACCCGCTGCGCCGGCACGGCCGGCGTGATCCGGTGACTGCCATTCATGGCCCATCCCACCATCCGTGACGAACCGGCCGACCCGAGGTAACGGGCAATGGCCCCGTAACTGCTCACCCGTCCGCGGGGTATCCGCCGGACCACCCGGTAAACCTGTTGAAAAAAATTTTCAGGCTCCTCTGCAAACCCGGTTTTATTTTTTCTTTTTGCCATGGGTAAAGTAAAGCTCAAAAATCAAAAAAAATACCATAGCTTTGAATATACTTCTCAACAACCAGGGATGAAAACCAAAAAACCCGCTTCAAAGAAAACACTTGCAGGGAGCCCTCCCCAAAACCCTCCCGGCAAAACCGCTTCCCTGAAGGCCGGAAAAGAACAGGCCAAAATCATTTTATACGGCGGACTGGCCGTGGCCTTGCTGGCTATTGCCCTCTATGCGAACACCTTTTCACATGCTTATGCACTGGATGATTTCCCGGTCATCTACGGCAACTCCCTGACCATGCAGGGCGTCAAAGGCATTCCCATGATGCTGAAGACGGCTTATTGGTACGGCCTTGACGGGCAGAATGACTTCCTCTATCGTCCCTTGTCCCTGGTTACCTATGCCATCGAATGGGAACTGGCTCCCCATAATCCCCAACTTGGTCACCTGACCAATATACTGTTGTATGCCCTGACCGGCTTCCTGTTGTTTCGTTTGCTTGCCTTCCTGCTGAAGGATTACAACCTGCTCATTCCCTTCCTGGCTTCCCTGGTATTTATTGCGCATCCTTTGCATACGGAGGTGGTGGCCAACATCAAAAGCCGGGATGAACTGCTGTGTTTCCTTTTCTTTATCCTGGCATCAGGTTTTTTCATGGAATTTGTTTTGGATGGAAAAGTCCTCCGCCTGTCACTCGCTTGTGTTTGTTACTTTCTTTCGCTGATGGCCAAGGAAAGCGCCATTACCTTCCTGGCCATTTTCCCCTTACTGGTATGGTTCTTCACCGGAGTGTCCATCAGGAAAAACGTCCTGGTGAGTCTTTCCATGGTTGGTGTGGCGGCCGTGTACATGCTGATCCGCGGCAGCGTGCTGACCTCCCAGACAACAGGCGGGGATATTTCCGTACTGGACAATACCCTCGTCATGGCGCCCGACCTGAATGCCCGGCTGGGTACCGCCTTTTATATTCTGGGATTGTATCTCAAACTGCTGGTTTTTCCCCATCCGCTGGCCAGCGATTATTCCTATCCCCAGATTCCCATTGTTTCCCTGGCCAACCCGCTGGCTTTATTTGCCCTGCTCTTCTATACCGGAATGCTCATTTTTGCGCTCATCCGCCTGCCCAAAAAAGACCCGGTGTCGTTCGGAATTTTCTTTTACCTCATCCCCCTTTCCCTGGTGGCCAATGTTTTGTTTCTGACAAGGAGCACCATGGCCGACCGTTTTTTATTCATGCCCTCCCTGGGATTCAGCCTGGCGCTGGCTTTTTACCTGCTCAAGGCCTTTCAGATTCCCGTTGCCCGGCAGCGGTTCGAAAACGCGGCTTCCCTGTTCACCAGGAATGGAGGCCTGACCGGTGTGGCAGCCGTCATCCTGATTTTATTCGGTTTCAAAACCCTGGCCCGTAACCCCGCCTGGAAAAACGATTACACGTTATTTTCCACCGACAGCAAAATTTCTTCCCGGAGTTCCCGCATTCATTTTCTTTATGCCAACCACCTGATCCAGTCGGTCAGGCAAAACCTGGTCGGTGAGGACAAAAAAACCGGTTACCTGCAGACCGCCGAAGTGGAGATGAAGGAGGCGCTGCGGTTATACCCGCAAAACACCGAAGCCATCTTCGGTCTGGGCGAGTTATATACAACAACCAAACAATATGACAAAGCGCTGGAAAATTACCTGCTGGCCCGGGAAATAAATCCGGGCGACTCGAAGGCCGTCAACAACCTGGGCAATACCTATTTCCGGATGGGCGATTACCAGAAGGCCTTTGAAACCCTGAAGGAAGCGGTCACGCAATTTCCAAACGGCTTTGAAGGTTATAACAACATGGGTTCTGTTTACTTTGCCACCGGGCAATACGAGCAGGCGGCCGAAGTTTACCGGAAGGCCATCAGCCTGAACCCGGGCTATGCCGATGCGCAAAAAAATCTCGGAAGTTGTTATGGCATGCTGAAGCAATACGACCAGGCCATTACCCAGTTCCTGCAGGCCGCCAGACTGGATCCCGGCAATCCCGAATACTATACCAATATAGCCATCACCTATCAGTTCAAAGGCGACAGCCTGACGGCACAGTCCTATTTTTTGAAAGCAAACCAGCTGACGGCGGCAAAAAAAACAAAGAACAACTGAATTCAAACCGGAACCTGAAAGCCTGATGATCCGCGTTTGAACTCATAATCATATTTAGTATAACACTTAACAGTATACTAACCGGAAATAATCCGGTTGCCGTTTGGACCCAAAACGAATATATTTGTTCACTTCCCATAACCACCTCATATGAAACTGTTAGTCCCCGTCGACTTCACTCCCGTAACCGAAAACGCACTGAAATATGCCATTGATTTTTCGGAAGGCAAGGACGTTTCCGCCATCATCCTTTTTCATGTGGTACCGGTAAAAAAGGAAATTCCCGCTGCCGGAGACAGGCTGAACATGCTGGCGCAAAAATACTCGGATCAATGTCAGGTCCGGCTGGAATGCCACGTGGAACCCGGCAGTATTTTTGACCTCATCGGCCTCACGGCACGCCTGATGAAGGCCACCCTGATCATCATGGGAACGCACGGCATTAAAGGGTTGCAGCATATTACAGGAAGCAAGGCCATGAAGGTGATCACGCAGTCGGAAACGCCATACATCGTGGTGCAAAACAGGCCCTTTCAGCACATAGGTAAAATATTAATACCCGTGGATTATACCCGCGAGGTAAAACAACTTTTGCCCCTTGTTCAGTCGCTTAATGATACATTCAAAGCCGCCCTGCTCCTGATCAGACAAGCTACCAAAGATGAATTTATAGCGAATAAAATTAATATGAACCTGTTCTATTTTAAATCCTATTTCAGGGAACATGAAATTCCCTTTGAAGAAGTTGGTACTTTTACTTTAGGTTCAAAATACAAGGATGTAACACGTTCAGCCAGTGAATCATCCGCTGACCTGATTGTCAACACCATTGACCCGGAAACGACCATTGCCGATTTCATCATGGGCGTGGAAGAACAGAAAATTGTAGCCAATGAACTGCAACTACCGGTGCTTTGCATCAACATCAGACATTTTATGAATATCAGCGGAGGGGTGTTTGATTGAGGTGACTTGAAATCCAAAGACAACAACTACGCTTTGCAACAAGTCAGGGGTATGAACCCCGGGGCGGGCGCCGGATCCATCCCGATTCGCTTTGCGACCGGGATTCATACATCAAATTTACCGGAATTTTGCACGGACAACAGGATTATCCGGAATTGATACCCATTTAAATTTCCGGTTATCAAAAACAACAGTTCACTATTGATTCGCTGATAAATATTGTTGGAATCCTAAATTCAAATTCAAACCTTAACCTGCAACAAAATAGCCAACTCAAAATCATATTAAATGGTAATCAGGAAGCCATCCTCTACCAGCACCAACCCAATCCTTTTAACGACAAAACCATCATCC
>CAYWHE010000017.1:0-30742 GCA_964458125.1 uncultured Flavobacteriaceae bacterium
GTATAGGCTGTATACCAACCCGGATTTTCAAAAATATTGCGGAGAATAACACCCGGTGTAAGCGTGTTGTAATAACCCAGGCCGATGTAGGACTTAAAGGCCTTATGCCGGCCTGCCAATTTACGCAGGTCCCGCAAGTATTCCTGCTCGCTTTGACCGGCCGGAATACCCAGGGGATCATGAAGCAGGATGGGAGCTGGAACGATGTCACGAATAAGCTGATCGAGAGACGTGGCCCCGATCACCTGTAGCATATGGTTGGTCTGATTCGAATCAGGGCCATTATGCCTGTCGGCAAAACGATAATAAGACATGGGATAAATTTTGGACAAAGATAATATTTTCTGTTGAATTCAGAAGCCTGCAGCCGGAAGGATGCCGGTTGAAAAAATTGAATTTTTCAAGGGAATTGGCAAAACTCCTCCCGATTTTATATTTTTACCCAACCAAATAAAAATCCAATGATAGAGGTACAGCATATACTAAGCGGTATTGAGCAAAACATGAACAAAGCGATAGAGCACCTCGAGGCCGAACTGGCTAAAATCCGGGCAGGCCGGGCCTCCACCCAGATGCTGGAGGGCATTCATGTCGATTATTACGGAATCAGCACACCCTTGTTCCAGGTAGCCAATATCAACACCCCGGATGCCCGGACCTTGTCCATCCAACCCTGGGAAAAAAACATGCTGGTCCCCATCGAAAAAGCCATACAGGCCGCCAACCTGGGTTTTAACCCCCAGAATGACGGACAGGTGATTCGCATCCTCGTTCCTCCCCTGACCGAAGAACGAAGGAAAGAACTGGTGAAAAGAACGAGGAATGAAGGAGAACATGCCCGTGTGACTGTGAGGAATCTGCGCAGGGATGCCAATGAGGTGATTAAAAAAGAGGTTAAGAATCACCTGCCCGAAGATGTAGCCAAAGAAACCGAGAATAAAATCCAGTTGTTAACCGATTCCTTTATCCAGAAAATTGAAAAACACCTGGAAACCAAGGAAAAGGAAATAATGACCGTTTAAGCTTCTGTCACCCATTTCCCGTTTTTTTCTTTTTAAACAGGCGAATGCCACCGGGCCAGATGGAGTTCACAATTTCATTCATGAAAATTTTAAGCTTGATGGCATAAACGGGTGAGCTGAGTTTGTGATCAATTTCCTTATTGTTCACCAGCATGATCCTGTAGCCGGTTCCAAATCCTACCCCCACCCATTTCAGAATTTTAAACTGTCCAGACAGCATGGGTTCGTATAGCATGATCATGCCACTGTTGATATTTTCTGTTTTCTTTTTATTGCCTTCACGGTTCGGATAATACCAGAAATAGGAATTGCCGATGCCGAGTTGGTTTTGCAGACTGAACTGCCAGCGTTCGTAGGTATAAAGTACCAGATCGGCAAAAGTGGTGTAATAATTCACCTGGAGTTTGGCGTTGTAAAAAGTATCGTATTTCTCCACGTATTTATTTTCCACAATATCCGATATCACGGTATAAAAACCCGTTCCGAACTTAATACGTTTATGAAAATCGAGACCAGCCCTGAAACCGATAGCATTAGCGCCACTGCCCGATACGAAGGAGTTGGCCGCATCCAGCTGAAAAAAAAACCGGGGCCTCTGGCTCAGGCTGAAAAATACGGAGTCGAGCGGCAACTGGGCTCTGACGGGAACAGTCACGCACAGCCACAGGAGTAGACCGGAAACCGTTATCCAACCTCTCCGGTAAATTCGCAGCAAGCGTTCCTTTTTCATTCACCCGTCAACTCCTGAAGATTATCAAAAATACACAGGCGGAGTGGCATCCCGTCACGATCAAAAAACATTTTTAAAAGCCCGGTTGTGGATAACCCCGCAACTGTGAAAAAGAAATATGGATTAGGCCTGATCATCTGTATGCAAAAATCCCCTGAAGCTGGAATAAGAACTTCAGGGGATTTGTTTTAGTATGTAAAACCATCAATGTTCATCATCATCCCGGTTGGATGAGGTGGTTTGATCGCGCGGAACAGTCTGGGGAATAAAATCATGCTCGGCACCCGGCTTACCATAATCATACGGCCAGCGGTGAACGGCAGGGATGGCTCCGGGCCAGTTGCCATGCAGGTGTTCGATCGGGGCCGTCCATTCCAGGGTATTGGAGTTCCAGGGATTTTGTTTGGCTACCCGGCCTTTAAACATGCTGTAAAAGAAATTCAGGGCGAACAGCAACTGTCCGATACCGCCCAGAATGGCAAAAATGCTGATCAACTGGTTGATATTCATCAGCTGATCAAACCCTTCATAAGCCGTATTGGCATAATACCTCCTGGGTACACCTGCCAGTCCGATAAAGTGCATGGGGAAAAACACGCCATATACCGAAATGATCGTCAGCCAGAAATGCGCATACCCCAGTTTTCTATTCATCATTCGACCGAACATACGGGGAAACCAGTGATAAACACCGGCCAGCATACCGAAAATAGCGGAGGCACCCATCACAATATGGAAGTGGGCGACTACGAAATAGGTGTCGTGCAGGTTGATGTCCAGTGCCGAATCACCCAGGATAATACCGGTCAATCCGCCTGAAATAAAGAAGGAAACCAGTCCAATGGCGAACAGCATAGCCGGGGTGAGTACAATGTTCGCCCTCCACATGGTCGCGATGTAGTTGAATACCTTAACTGCTGAAGGAATGGCCACCAGCAGGGTGGTGAACACAAATACGGATCCCAGGAAGGGATTCATGCCCGTTACAAACATATGATGCCCCCAAACGATAAAGGAAAGGAAGGCAATCACCAGCATGGAGCCGATCATGGCCTTGTAACCGAAGATGGGTTTGCGGGAATTGGTTGTTATAATCTCAGAGGCCAGGCCCAATGCCGGCAAAAGAACGATATACACTTCCGGGTGACCCAGGAACCAGAACAGGTGCTGAAAGAGTATGGGACTTCCTCCCGAATGCTCAAGTGCAACACCGTTAATGGTAATATCAGACAGGTAGAAACTGGTGCCCATGCTCCGGTCGAAAACCAGGAGCAGCGCAGCAGCAAACAAGACCGGGAAGGAAAGTACTCCCAGGATAGCCGTGATCAGGAATGCCCATATGGTCAGCGGTAACCGGGTCATGGACATGCCAACCGTTCTTAAATTGATTACCGTTGAAATGTAATTGATTCCACCCAGCAGGGCTGAAACAATAAACAACACCATGCTGACCAGCCACAGGGTCATCCCGAGGCCTGAGCCCGGCATGGCTTGAGGGAGTGCACTTAACGGCGGATATACCGTCCAGCCGCCAGAAGCCGGTCCGGCTTCAATAAACAACGACCACATCATCACGGAACAGGAACCGAAGAAAAACCAGTAAGAAAGCATGTTCAAAAAACCGGAGGCCATATCCCGGGCACCGCACTGCAATGGAATCAGCAGGTTACTAAAGGTTCCGCTCAATCCTCCCGTCAGCACAAAGAACACCATGATGGTGCCGTGTATGGTTACCAGGGCCAGGTAAAATCCGGGATCCAGCCGGCCGTCTTTTCCCCACTTCCCGATAACGCTTTCCAGGAACGCAAACTTGGTATCCGGCCATCCCAGCTGAAGGCGGAATAGCATCGACATGCCCATGGCCAGGAACGCCATGAAGACGGCCGTGATCAAAAACTGCTTGGATATCATTTTATGATCGGTACTGAAGACGTACTTCGTCCAGAAAGTCTGCTCATGGTGTTCGTGGTGCTCATGAGACCCATGCTCACCGGCATGAGAATCATGCGCTACGGCCACATTTTCTTTCATTTCCATAGTTCACTTTTTATTGACCTGCAAACAGGCAGGATCGACAGGTATTGATTATTTAGTTTGATGCTAACTGGTTGGTTGCTCCCGATTCAACAGCAGCGGTTTTGCCTGCTGCCGGAGGAAACACAAGATTCTGGGTTTTGATCCATTTGGCAAATTCCTCCCGGCTCTCCACCACAATTTTAACATTCATGTTGTAGTGCGCATTTCCGCAAATTTTATTGCAAAGCAGCACGTAATTGAATTTCGGATTCCCGGTGATCTCCCTCATTTTGGCTGTGGTAATGGTTGGCACGAAATAAAACTGCGTAGTCATACCCGGAACACAATTCATCTGCGTTCTGAAATGGGGGAAATAGGCGCTGTGAATGACATCGGCTGCATGGAAATAAAACTGCATGGGCGTGTTCACGGGCATGTGGAGTTCGGAGGCCATCCGGTCGTCGGCGGCAGCGACATCCAGGGAATCAACGCCAACGGTATTGGAAGGGTTTACCTTACGGAAATTGGAAGCTCCGAGTTTATTGTCTGCGCCGGCATAGCGGATAAGCCATTGAAACTGTTTACCGTAAACTTCCACCACCATTCCATCGGTATGTTTGGTCTGCGTCATTTTATTCCAGGAACTTAAACCGGTTACAATAAGTGCCGACAATACGATGGTTGGAATAATGGTCCAGATGAATTCAAGTTTGTTGTTATGCGGGTAATAATAGGCACGCTCACCCTTGCGGTACTGGTATTTAAATACAAAATAAAACAGAGCGATCTGGGTGATGAAAAATACAATGCCGATTACCAGGAAGTTCCAGTTGAGGAGATTATCTGTTTCCGCGCCATGGATGGAAGCCGCCACAGGAAGCATAAGGGGCATGTAACGGATGGTGATATAAATGACGAGGGAAAGCCCGACCACCATGAAACCCAGCATATACCATGCATTGAGTTTGTTATCGTGCACGGTTTCATCTTCGTCTTCGTCCCCGGTTAATGCGGTGACCATTTGCACAACCGACATCAGGCGCACCAAAACCAATACACCTAAAAGAACTGTAATAAATATAAGGAGGTTCATATTGCGGTAAATTATTTCTTCGGGTTCGTTTTATTGCAGATGCGGTTACATGGTTTGATGATGGAGGCTTTCCTGCATCATGGGGTGGTTCCTGGCTACCAGCGGGGCCCTGGAAAGGAAATGAAAGGTCGTATACAGGAACACGCCTGCAAAACCCAGCGTGGTTCCGATTTCCATCCAGCCCAGGTGCCATTCTTCACCGACCACTCCGGGCATAACCATGACAAACACATCCAGCCAGTGACCGATCAGCAGGATGACACCGACTACGGCAAGCATTACTGATTTCCGTTTAGCATCGCTGGACATAAAGAGCAGAAAGGGGCAGATAAAATTAATAAAGAAGGTGCTGATAAACAAGGCGCGGTAATGATCAAAACGGGTCATATAATAGGTAACCTCCTCGGGCAGATTGGCATACCAGATCAGCATGAACTGCGCAAACCACAAGTAGGTCCAGAAAATGCTGAAGGCAAACATAAACTTACCCACATCGTGGAGGTGGTTGGCATTCACTTCCTGCAGGTAGCCGTTGCTCTTGAGGTAAACAATGAGCAGAGCCAGTACAGACAGGCTGCTGATGAAAATGCCTGCAAAGGTATACCATCCGAACAGGGTGCTGAACCAGTGTGCATCAATCGACATGATAAAATCCCAGGCCGAGGTGGATGAGGTAATGGCGAAGAGCACCAGAAAAATGGCGCTGAATTTTACATTCCTTTTATAATGAGTCACGGCATCTCCCAGTTCGCTGGCCAGGGATTCCCTGCGCAGGAGTTTGGTAAAACCTACCCAGATGATCAGGTACAGGCCCATGCGTACCAGGAAAAAGGGAACATTCAGAAATCCATGTTTTCCCACCATAATTTCATCATAATCCGGTGATTTGGGATCGTACAGCCCTTCATGGGTCCAGTGATACAAATGATGCCCGCCAAAGATGAAAATCACAAACATCATCAGGAGGGCAAAAAGCAAGTGTTGTCCCATGGCTTCGAGGACCCTTTTGATAACCACCGACCAGCCCACTTCAGCTACGTATTGCACCGCCAGGAAAAAGGTTCCTCCGAGCGCAATGGCCAGGAAATAAAAATTGCTCATCAGCAGGTTGGCCCAGGATTGATGCGAGCCTGTCATAAAACTGGCAGCAACGGAAATCACCCCGATGGCAATAAGTACGAAGCAGACTATTTTATTCTTCTGAGTGAAATTATAGTTCATCTATTCAAGCGGATTTTCAGTTAGTATACTTCTTTTATTTCGAGGCAGTGATGGCAGATACGGTATCTTTTACAGCCATGGCGGAATCGGGTTTGAATCCTTCAGGGCCTTGCTGCAATACATGAAGATATTGTGTGATCTTCCAGCGTTCCTCCGGATTTAACTGGGATGCATGGGCTCCCATCAGGTTGACGCCATAGGTAATGGTATGGAAAATTTTTCCGTCGGTCAGATCCTTCATATCACCACCCCGCGAGGATTTTCCGGCATAATAAGATGGAGGCGGGGGGAATTTTCCGGTTGCGATCAGCGAACCATCGCCATTGCCCTTCTCGCCATGACAATGCATGCAATAAATGCCATACAGGCGCTGTCCTTCAGCCGTATTCGCCGGCGATTTCTCCAGCGGGTTGACAACATCCCGGCCTGAGGCTTCATAACCTTCCGTATTGTTTGGGTAGTGAAAGAAGGTATACCCTCTCGGAATAGTTCCCGCAACAGGTTTTTGCGCGGTAATACTGTCGGCAAAAACAGGATTTCCCGAATAGGTTTCGTAAGAGGGCGATTTGTACATGTCCGGCATGAACTCTGAAGCGGGCCTGCTGTGATCGGTAGCACAGGCACCGAGGAAAAGCAGTGTACCGGCCGTACAGGCCATTCTTACTTTATTCAAGGTGATTTTCATCTGGTATCTCTGGTTAATTTTTCCTTTTAGTCCTTTACCTCTATTGCGCCTTCGGCCATGAGCATATTCCGGAAATCGGCAGCGCTTTGATGGTCTTTCACATGAATGGCCAAAACCATCCTGTCATCCGACTGGCGAACATCAATAATTTTGGGTTCCACACCGGGCAGAATTTTGCTTCTCAGGAAAAAGGTGATCACCATACCATGAGCGGCACAGAGGACCGTACTTTCAAAGGTTACCGGGATAAAGGCAGGGAGGTTTTTATACAATGCAAAACTGGGTTTACCGCCGATGTCCATGGGCCAGTCGAATATATTCATGTACCACATCATCAGCAGAGCCAGTGATGTTCCGGTGGCTCCATAGAGAAAACAACAAATGGAAATTCTTGTACGCTTCAGCCCGATGGCTTTTTCCATGCCGTGAACCGGATAAGGAGTGATCACATCGGCAATCTCCATCCCCTTCTGACGGATGGAATGAATGGCCTTCATCAGCAAATCCTCATCCTCAAAGATTCCATAAACCAGTTTTTTACTCATATCCGTTTTCTTTGATTATTGTTTACAACTACTCAATGTCCTGCAGGATGTTCTTCATGATGTTCCCTGGCTGCCCGCTTAGCCTGTGTACTGGACGTTTTCACAATCGTTTTGAGTTCACTCAGCGCAATCACGGGGCAGAACCTGGCAAACAGCAGGTAACAGGTAAAGAACAACCCGATGGATCCAATAAAAATTCCAATCTCCACCCAGGTCGGGGAATACATGGCCCAACTGGACGGAACATAATCCCGGTGAAGGGAGGTTACGATGATTACAAACCGCTCGAACCACATGCCGATATTGACAAAGATGGAAATGATGAACGTGAATACCACGTTGGTCCGAAGCCGGGACGACCAGAACAGCTGAGGGGTGATCACGTTGCAGGTCATCATGCTCCAGTAAGCCCACCAATAAGGACCGGTTGCGCGGTTGATAAAAGCATACGCTTCGTACTCCACACCGGAATACCAGGCAATGAAGAACTCGGTGATATAGGCAATACCCACAATGGAGCCGGTTATCAGAATGATCCGGTTCATCATATCGATATGATACACGGTAATGTATTCTTCCAGGTTCAGTACTTTCCGGGTGATGATCATCAGGGTTTGCACCATGGCGAAGCCGGAAAAGATGGCGCCGGCAACGAAGTAAGGTGGGAAGATGGTGGTGTGCCAGCCCGGAACCAATGAGGTGGCAAAGTCCATACTAACAACGGAGTGAACGGAAAGAACCAGAGGCGTACTGATCCCGGCCAGCACCAGGGAAACTTCTTCGAAACGCTGCCAGTTTTTAGCACTACCCACCCAGCCGAAACTGGCAATGGTATACCAGAAATGCCGTGTTTTATGACCCTTGGCCTTGGCCCTGTCGCGGATGGCGGCAAAGTCAGGAATTAACCCGGTATACCAGAACACCAATGAAACAGAGAAATAGGTCGATATCGCAAATACGTCCCAGACCAGCGGGGAATTAAAATTCACCCAGAGTGATCCGAACTGGTTTCCAAGTGGAATGGGCCAGTAGGCCACCCAGGGCCGACCCATGTGGGATACGATAAAAGACGCAGCACAGATCACGGCAAAGATGGTCATGGCTTCTGCCGCCCGGTTAATGGATAGCCTCCACTTCTGGCGGAACAACAGCAGGATGGCAGAAATCAGGGTCCCGGCATGACCAATACCCACCCACCATACGAAGTTGGTGATGTCCCATGCCCAGCCAACTGTTTTATTCAGGCCCCATACCCCCAGCCCTGTACCGACAGTGTAGGACACCACGATGACCCACCACATAAAAAGCGCGAAAGCAACTGTGAAGCACATCCACCAGTATTTGTTGGCTTTGGCTTCCACAGGCCTGCAAACGTCTTCGGTAATCTGGTGTACCGACTTATCACCTAAGATCAGGGGTAACCTTAATTCTGATTCTGCATGCATATGATATAATTACTTTTAATAATGTCTTTCTGTTTAAATCAGGCTTCTTTTTCTTTTTTATTCCGCACCTTGGTATGATAAATCACATTGGGTTGAACATTCAGTTCCTCCAGCAGGTAATATGTCCGGTCATCCTTCATCATTTCAGAGATCTCGCTTACCGGATCATTGTAATCACCAAATACAATGGCATTGGTCGGACAGGTTTGGGCACAGGCTGTTTTAATTTCACCGTCTTTTGTCCGGCGACCGGCCTTCTTGGCTTCCAGTTTACCATACTGGATACGCTGAACACACAGGGAACATTTCTCCATTACCCCGCGGGAACGAACCACGACATCCGGGTTTAAGACCATCTTGCCCAGATCATTATTCATGTTGAAGTCGAACTGTTCATTATCCGAATATTTAAACCAGTTAAACCTTCTTACTTTATAGGGACAGTTGTTTGCGCAATAGCGGGTTCCCACACAGCGGTTGTAAGCCATCATGTTCAGACCTTCCGAACTGTGCGTGGTGGCCACCACCGGGCAAACCGTTTCACAGGGGGCATGGTTGCAATGCTGACACATCACCGGTTGAAAGACCACCTCGGGATTTTCTCCGGAAGGAACTTCCATGGCCCTGTACATATCGATGTTGCCCATTCCCTTTTCATGTGCCGACTCCTTGGTGGTGTCGCTGGAATAATAGCGGTCGATCCTGATCCAATGCATCTCGCGGCTCCGCCCAATTTCATCCTTACCGACAACCGGAACATTATTTTCAGCCTGACAGGCCACTACGCAGGATCCGCAGCCAATGCAGGAGTTCAGGTCAATGGCCAGTCCCCAGCGATGGTCAAGTTTATCAAAGCCCGGCTGTTTCTCCGTTGCCCACAAATCAACCTCATGGGCCTTTTGCTTGCCCTTCGGTGTGGTAATTAATACGTCTTCATTGCCGGATTTGGGATCGGACAAATATCTGGCAAGTGTTGTTTCCTTGACAATTTCACGACCCATCATGGTGTGATGGGTCTGAGTGGCGGCCAGTTGGTACCGATCATCGGTTGTCTTGTTCAACGTAACGCCGGTGGCATAATACTGAACAGTTCCGTTCACCATGGAGGCTAAGGGATAGGAATTGGAGCCTACTTTTTCGGCGGCCCTGCCGATTCCCGTACGTCCGTATCCTAATGCGATTCCTACCGTTTCATTCGCCTGTCCGGGCTGCAGGCAAACGGGTGCTTTCACGGAAGTGCCGTTGCCCAGTTTGGCCTCGATGACATCACCCTGCTGATAGCCTTGTTTGGCGGCAAAAGCCGGTGATACGGCAAAATAATTATCCCAGCAGATTTTCGAGATGGGATCCGGCAACTCCTGCAGCCAGGGATTATTGGCCTGGTTCCCATTTCCAATGCCCGTTTTTTCGTACAACACGACTTCGATTCCCTGCCCGGTTTTGGAAGCTACTGCGGAAGCGGCCTGGGACAAATCACCCTTAAATTCGGGAATGGTTTTGGCGGCTTCGGGAAGTTCGTATACGCCGTTTTCAAGGGCCTTATTCCAGAATGCCTCTGCAGAAGTAATGCCCGACTGCAGGTTATAGATGCTGTTTTTCCAGTGGTCCTGGATATACGTTAGGTAATCTGCTGCCGGTGAAGACGCCCATTTCAACAGGCTTTCCTGGGCCTGTCTGGTTTTGAAAAGCGGATTGATGACCGGCTGACCAAGGCTGTATTTTCCCTTATAGGGTTCGGAATCGTTCCAGGATTCGAGGTAATGGTGATCGGGACAAACATAATCGCACAGCACGGCGGTTTCATCCATGCGGTCGGCAAAGGAAATCTTCAGTCCGGCCCTGGCAAGCGCAGCGGTAAAGGATTTTGAATCGGGCAGGCTGTAGGCAGGATTGCAGTTATAAAAAATAACCGCTCCCACTTCCCCGGCATTCAGTTCCCGGATAAGTTCAGTAACATCCGAATCGTTGCTTTGCCTGAGGTTGGAATGATTATCAAGGTCGATCGTATTGCCATAATTTTGCAAAAGCAGGTTGATGCCGTTCACCAGCAGTTGTTCCTGTATGTCGTTGGAACCGCTGACCACCAGGGACGTGCCCTTATGTTCCCACAATTCTCTGGCAACGCCATTCAAAGCGGCATCCAGTGATGTATTGCTGTTGGCCAGGGTGGAAGCGCCGGCCAGCGAGGCGATTTTATTGTATAAGGAAAGGATGCAGGCGCCCGTTTGCGAAGGCTTCAGCGGATAGCGGTTATCAGCATTACTGCCAGTAAGCGACAGGTGGCTCTCAAACTGGATATGCCGGGACATGTTCTTCTTTCCCCTTAACTTCCTCGTTTGTGCATATTGACGGGCATGTTCGACAGGGGAAAGCCAGTTGGCCAGGAAATCAGCGCCAAAGCTTACGATAACACCGGCCTTCTCAAAATGGTAGGCAGGCAAAACGGCCAACCCGAAGCCGGCTTCATTGGCCTTTATCATGCCGGCATAGGAAACGGCATCACAAACCACCTGTTTGGTGGTGGGAAATTTTGCCGAAAAGTCAGCCAGCACTTTTTTGGTTGACGGACTGCAGATGGAAGAGGTTACGATTCTGATCTTTTTTCCCTGTCCCGCGGCTTCTGTCAGTTTGGTCCGTATGGAGCCATCCACCTCCACCCAGGTGACTGCGTTTTTTCCTGATAATGGTCCCCTGATCCGGGCATTGTCGTATAAACTCAGAACGGAAGCCTGTACCCTTGCGCTGACACCGCCTTTGCTGACGGAGGACAATTCATTTCCTTCAATTTTAATGGGCCTTCCTTCACGGGTTTTAACCAGGATGCTGCAATAGTCGTGGCCATCGGAATAGGTGGAAGCGTAATAATTGGGCACACCCGGGGTAATCTCTTCGGGTTTAATCAGGTATGGAATGGCCTTTTTCACCGGTGGCTCACAGGCAGCCAGGGAAGCAGCTGCAATACCAAAACCGAGGAATTTCAGAAAATCCCTGCGGGGTGTGGTATCACCAGAAGCTGCTTTGTTTCCAAGTACTTCATCCATCGGAAGGTGCTCATAAAACTCATTGTTTTTAAGTCTGACAAACTCCGGATCGTTGCGGAGTTCTTCAACACCTTTCCAGTATTTTTTTTCCATATCTGAAACTATAGCGTTAACTCTTTAGATTAATAATGGCAACGGGCACACTCCAGGCCGCCAATTTTGTCAACCGTCAGTTTGGCTTCCGGTCCGTATTTGGCTTTCAGCTTTTCATGCAGTTCGGTGTAATAGCCGTTTCCGTCCATATGTACTTCGGTTTCACGATGACAGGTAATGCACCATCCCATCGTCAGCGGGGAGAATTGTTTAACAACTTCCATTTCCTGCACTGGACCATGGCATTTCTGGCATTCGATTTTACCAACCTGTACGTGCTGGGCATGGTTAAAATAGGCCAAATCGGGCAGGTTATGTATTTTCACCCACTGGATCGGCTTCGGATTCGGGCCGTACTGCTGGGTTGCAGGATCAAAATCAAGGGCTTTGTAAATTTTTGCGATTTCCGTTTCCCCGTATTTCGGTCCCTGCTTCACATATTTGTGGCAGTTCATACACACATTCGCGGAAGGGATATTGGCGTGGCGGCTTTTTTCAGCTCCGGAATGGCAATACACGCAGTTGATTCCGTTCTGGCCGGCATGCAACTGATGGGAGAATCTGATGGGTTGTTCAGGCTGATAGTCCTGGTTGATACCGATGGCGGCAAGGGCATACCAGCCCTTCCAGCTTCCATAAAAGAAAATCACCAGCAGGCTGACGGCTATCAGTTTTTTATTTCCGCGAATCCAGTTCTTGACAGCTCTGTTATTGGTTACAGGGGCCGGCTCAGGAAGCCCGTTTTTTGCCCGGATCGCCTTCTCCAAACCGGTCTTGATCTTTCCGAGTATGACAAACAAAATGATCAGGATCAGCAGGACGGACAGCCAAATCCAGGGCATGATGCCGGACTGTGGTTCCCCTGCTGCACCGGGTACGGCAGTTGCTGTTGGGGCAGGTGCGGGTGCCTTGGCAGCTTCCGCTTTGACGTAACTGAAAATAGCCAGGATCTCATCGTCTTTCAGATTCGGAAAAGCGGTCATGACAACACCATTGTATTTCTTGAAAATTTCATTGGCGTAAGCGTCCCCGCTCTTTACCAGGGCCTGGGAGTTGTGAACCCATTTGATGAGCCAGTCGTTGTTCCGCCTGGTCTCGATTCCTTTTAAGCCAGGTCCGACCACGACATTATCACCGGTACTGTGACATTGCTTGCAATTGGCATTGAACAGTGCAGCTCCGTCAGGCTGTGCCATGACAGGTTGCAGTCCGGGGAGATTGATGAATGCAAAAAGAAACAAGGCTAAAAACCAGCGCTTCACGGGGTTTAAACCATTCATATATGACGGATTTTAAATACTTTACAATTTGTATTGTAAATTTTTTTTGACGAAACTTTTACACAACGAGCGGCAAATTTATAACAAACATTGTTTTTTAAAAACTCTTTTGAAATTTTATTTGTTGTGGCCCGGATTCCCCTATACCTAAGGCGGTGAGTTATAGCCTGGTTCACCGCTAAAACAGGTAATTAACCGGCGCCCTTAAAAATGTAACAAGCCTTTAACCGGCAGGCAAAATTTACATTACTTTTATCCGGCTTTAAAATCAGCTCATTCATGAGTAATCGATTATCCGTCCTGTTAGGTTTCCTGGTTTATTTCACCGGGCCGGTCAACGGTCAGGACGCAGCGGTTAGGAAAGGACAAGGACAGGTCGTCATTCTCCGCGATACTTCCGTTACGCGGCTTCTTCAAAATTATGCGGCCTATGCCGAATCCAGACAATCCATGCCCGGTTACCGCATCCAGATTTATTTCGGAACAGACCGCACCCTGGCCAATGAAATACGAACGGCTTTTATTAAAGATCATGGAAGCACCGAGGCATACCTTTTATATCACCAGCCGAATTTCAAGGTCAGGGTTGGTGATTATAAAACCAGGCTGGAAGCGATGAAAGCTATGCAACTGCTTTCGATATCCTATCCCGGAGCCTTTCTGGTGAAAGACGATGTTCATCTTCCTAAATTTTAACCGGAATATTTTTCCGGTCAGAATTTAAAATTCATGCCGAGTGAGAAGAAGGTAATTCCAAATGAAGCCTCTGCAAAAGCGCCGATATTTTCCGTAAAATAATACCGGCATCCCAAATAAACAGTTCCGGCCAGGTATGCCCGGTATTTATTTTCCAGGTAACTGTACTTGGGAGAATAGTTATTGGCATAATCCGGGATGTTCACTGAAAGCATCAGGCCGGCATAGGGATCGAGTCTGTCTACCTTCGGAAAGGGATTGTAATGGTAGGATCCCTTGACACCGATAATAATATAATGCAGTTTTTCATAATAGCTGTCACCGTCAAATCGTTCCGTCCGTTTAAATGCTTTATAACCGGCCAATCCTCCAATGCCCAGACTCCCAGGTCCGAGGTGATCAAATGCCCCGTATTCATAGGAGATGCCAAACAAGGGTATCTGGGAGTTTACCGAACTGAACACCGGATACACCCCGCCTATACCGAAACCAGGGGTCAGCACGTGAGCGCCCTTTTCAAGTTGTTGGGCCTGCAGGCCAGTAAACGATAAAAGGAAGGACAAAAAGAGAAACCAGGATGATTTTGAAGACATGTTTGTTGCGTATTTTGGTTCAAAATTAACGCCTGTCGCGAAACCCTGGTATGAAAGAAAAGTAACTTTTTAACAGGACCCTGTTCAATCCTGCTGCTTCAGGCTGACAAAGTCAGGTTAAGGCTTCCGTGGCATGCCGTAAACAGGGTTTCGGTGGATGTTCGGAAACCGCCATCAGCGGATCGTTTCCATTCCGGGAAGGCAGAAAAACGCTTCCGGTGATCCGGAAGAACAAATGTTTTTCAGGCTGCATCCATAAAAAGCCAAATAATCCTACTTTTACAGGATTAATTTCTCCTTATGAAAAGAACCTTCTTTAGTGGTTTTCTGCTGCTGCTGGTGATCGCCACTTCCGTAAATGCACAGATCAGCTATGTCGATTCCGTATTGTCCAAATACCTGAAACAGCATATTTCCTACCTGGCTTCCGACCGGCTGGAAGGCCGTGAAGCTGGCAAAAAGGGGGAACAACTGGCCAGCGAATACATTACGGCCCGGTTTGTCGAAACCGGCCTGTCACCCAAAGGCAGCCATGGATACCTCCAGTCCTTCCCGTTTGAGGCTGGAAAAAAAATGGGGCCCAAAAATCAATTCAGCGTCAACAAAAAAAATTTCCGGCCCGATGAAGATTTCTTTCCATTACCCTATTTCACTTCCGGCAGTGTCAGCGGTGAAGCCGTCAGGGTTGGATACGGCATCATCGCCCCGGCCCTGGATCATAATGACTATCAGGGGCGGAAAGACCTGACGGGTAAAATTTTTATACTGGAAGCCGCCACTCCTGACGGCAGCAATCCCCATGGCAAATTCAGCGATTTCACCGACCTGCAGACCAGGGTTGATACGGCAGTAGCCAGGGGAGCCAGCGGTGTCATTTTTATTAATTCGATAAAGGATGTTGATGATCCGGCCAGGGATTACATGAACAAATACAAACGCCAGCAAAGCATACCGGTTATTTTTGCGAAGAAGAGCGTTCTTCCCGTTTTATCGCAGGACGGGCCTTTGCACGTGACCATCGAAGTGGATCTGGAGAAAATTGAACTCACGGGCCATAACGTCATCGGGTTCCTGGATAACAAGGCCCCATATACGATAGTGATTGGCGCTCATTACGACCACCTGGGTATGGGCAGCGAAGGATCGCTTTACCGTGGAACCCCTGCCATCCATAACGGTGCTGATGACAACGCCAGCGGGGTTGCGGCCCTCATTGAGCTGGCGAGGGCCCTGAAGCAGGGAAAAGAAACCGGCAACAATTATCTCTTCATTGCTTTTTCCGGCGAAGAAAAGGGATTGCTGGGTTCCAATTATTTTGTGAAGAACCCGACCATTGAACTTTCCAAAATCAATTACATGATGAACATGGATATGGTCGGCCGGTTAAAGAAAGATGAAAAAACCCTGCTGATTGCCGGCAGCGGAACTTCACCCGTATGGAAAGAAAAACTGGATGCCATTCATGTCGATTCGATTCATTACAAACTGACGGAATCCGGTGTGGGACCGTCCGATCACACTTCCTTTTATCTGAAAGATATCCCTGTCCTGCACTTTTTCAGCGGCTCACATGAAGATTACCATAAGCCTTCTGACGATGAGGATAAGATCAACTATCCCGGAGCGGTGTCTATTGTGAAGATCATGACGGAACTCATCGTGAAACTCGATACAAGTGGAAAACTGGCCTTTACCAAAACCAACGACAGCAACAACGAAGAGGTTCCCCGTTTTAAAGTAACCCTGGGTGTAGTTCCCGATTACGCTTATGAGGGTGCGGGCATGCGGATTGACGGAGTCAGTGACGGAAAGCCCGCTTCCAAAGCCGGTCTGAAAGCTGGCGACATCGTCATCCAGTTAGGTGACTTTCCCGTTGCGGATATGATGACCTACATGAAAGCCCTTGGGAAATTTACAAAGGGAGAAACAACCATTGTGAAATATAAACGGGACGGAGAAACCAGGGAATCGGAAATCAGTTTCTGATCATTAAACCCGGATCCGGGCTGCGGAGGGAAGTTTTCCGGGAAGCGGCTAAATGTATTTTTCGCCCTTCTGGATTTTCACATCGTTGACAAAATTCCGGATTTGCTGTTCATCCTGTTTTTTACAAATCAATAAAATATTTTCCGACTCCACCATAATGTAACCGTCCAGGCCCTGTAAAACCACCAGTTTATCTTTGGGCATATGGATGATACAGTTCTTCGTATCATAAGTCATCACATTTTTGCCAACGATTGCATTTTGTTGGTTGTCGTGGCTGATGTGATCATAAAGGGAACCCCAGGTGCCGAGGTCACTCCAACCGAAATCTGCACCCATGACGTATACATTTTTCGCCTTCTCCATGACCCCAAAATCGATGGAGATATTGGTGCAATGTTCATAAGCATTCCGGATAAAATCGGCCTCCGAGGGGGTGTTGTATAACTCGCTGCCTTCGCGGAAAATATGATCCATTTCCGGCAGGTGTTCTTTCAGGGCATGCAGGATGCTGGGAAGGTTCCAGATAAAAATACCGGCATTCCATAAAAATTCCCCGCTTTGAAGAAAAAACTTCGCCATCTCCAGGTTGGGCTTCTCCGTGAAGGTTTTGACTCTGGCGATTTTACTTTCCGGACCTTTCTCCTGGATGAACTGTATATAACCGTAACCCGTATCGGGCCGGCTGGGTGTGATGCCCAGTGTGAGCAGGCAATTGTTTGTGGAAGTGAAACTGAAACAATCCTCGATGGCTGATGAAAAAACATCCTCCTTTAATATGATATGATCGGATGGAGCGACAACCATGTTGGCGTTTGGATTGATACGGGCTATTTTATAACTGGCGTAAGCAATGCAGGGAGCCGTATTTCTACGCAAGGGCTCGCTCAGCACCTGCTCCGGCCGGATGCCCGGCAGTTGTTTCAACACCAGGTCCCTGTAGGATTCATTGGTGACAATATAAATATTTTCCGGAAGGCAGTTTTTAAGAAAACGGTTATAGGTTTGCTGAATCAGGGTTTTGCCGGTTCCTAAAATATCGAGAAACTGTTTGGGAAAGGCATTACGGCTCATAGGCCAGAAACGGCTTCCGATGCCTCCGGCCATGATCACGCAGTAGTTATTTTTATTCATGATGTCCTGGGAACATGAAACAAAAACGCCATCAGGAAAATGTTCCTGCCGCCTGCTTCATTAAATTTTCCGCAAAGCAAACAAAAACTTCTGGAAATCGGAAAGAAGAAATGAAATGGGTTACGATAAAAGGGACAAGGCCTTTTTCAACTGGGTCATCATGCCGCTGATATCCTCCATTCGGCATGTTCCTACCGATAAGCGGTACCAGGTTGAATCGGCCGATGAACCGAAAGCGGAAAAAGGAACCAGGGCCAGACCGGCCTCATTGAGAATAAAGGAGGTTACATCCTCCGTTCCGGAAAGTACCTTGCCGGATACCGTTTTCATGCCCTTCAGGTCAAACTGTACGGTCAGGTACATGGCGGCCTCCGGGGGTATGGCCTGAACACGGAAACCTTGCTGGTGGAGCGCTTCAAATCCGCTGTAAAAAGCCTGCAACCGGTTTTCAACGGCCTTTTTAAATCCCCGGATATACTGATCAACGGCCTGCGTGTTCTGTAAATAATTGCCGGCGGCAACCTGTTCGGCTTTAGGTGCCCATGCCCCGATGTGCGACAGGATGGATTTCATCTTGTCAATCATGAATGGCGGCCCCATGGACCATCCCACCCGGATGCCGGTAGCGGCAAAAGCTTTGGACAGGCCATCAACAAAAACGGTGTAAGGACGCATTTCCGGGCGAAGACCAACGGGGTTATAATGCTTCACATGGCCATGGGTGAGTATCCAGTAGATCTGGTCGTACAACAAATAGAGCGGTTTTTCATCGGCGCTTCTTCTCCGGTTCTCTTCGAGGATGAGGTCACAGATATCTTCCAGTCCTTTTTTGGAAAAAACCGTTCCGGTCGGGTTCTGTGGCGAACACAAGGCGATCATCCGGGCCCCTTTTACAAAGGGTCTCAGGTCGTCGGCGGTAGGCATGAAATGGTTTTCAGGACGGGCTTCCACCAGCACCGGACGGGCCTGCAATAAGTGACAGTAATGATTGTTGTTCCAGGAAGGAACCGGGAAAATAACCCGGTCACCGGGATCCACCAGGGTGGTGAAAATGCCGTATATCAGCGGCCGTGCACCACCGGCAATCAGGATCTCATCGGTTGAATACTCCAGTTCCTCGCGTTCCCTTATAAAAGCGGCCACTGCCTTCCGCAATTCAGGCATGCCGTTGGCCATGGGATAGTTGGTATGTCCTTCCTGGTAGGCTTTTATAATGGCATCGCGGAGTTCAACCGGTATGGGAAAAACCGCTGAATCAAAATCCCCGATGGTGAGGTTGTGGATATTCTCCCCTTTTTTTATTTTTTCATTTACCTCGTTGGCCAGTTTGATGATTTCGGAGCCAATGAGGTGTTCGGCCATTTCAGAAACTGGAAGAGCGGATTGATTCAGGGTTGAAAGCGTTGTCATGCGGATGTAAATTGCACCGCAAAAATAGGAAACCTTCCCCGGATAGCCTCTTTATTTCAGCTTGTTTTCAGGAAATAATTATAAACAGATTAACCTGCCCTTCTTAAATGACGGTAAGAGCGAAGCGGACGCACCTCCATCAACGGGTTGATCAGGTAGGTGTGCCTTTTATTCACTTCGGTGCATTCGAAATTTTTAATGAGTTGTCTCCGCTTGATGAAAATGCGGCCGTTGCTGATCAGGAAGGGAATGTTGTATTCAATGTCTTCAAGAAGCTTCCATCCCCGCTTGCGCTTATCGTACCGGTGCAGCGCCTTCTGCAGCTGAAGGTCGCAGCAACTGGTGGCAGCCGGGTTCATCAGGTACCGGTGCAGCGCCTCCACGATGTCGGCAGGAAAGATGCGGTTTTTAAGGAAATACTGCATGAGCCTTCCGAATTCCTGCTTCCACTGATGCCCGTGGGGATAGCGCACGCGTGTATAACTTTTCCATGTGGTCAGGTGCGCCACTTCGTGTATGAAGGTGATGAGAAAAGCATACCTGTTGAGGTCTTCGTTAACCGTTATACGATGACTGTTTCCCTGGTGCGGTGCCTGGTAATCACCGTACTTGGTATGCCGGCTGGGGGATATACGAAAATCAATGCTGTACCGGATGATTAAATTCACGCATTTATCCAGCGCTTTTCGGGGAATATGATTCCGCAAAGCATGACGGATGTCATCTTTTTTCATAGGCAACGGTTTTTAAGAGAAAAAGAAAGTTTTACTTAAGGAACTGGTAAATTACCAGCGATGCAATATAGGCCAGTGCCCCCATATATGCAAACTGAAATAAGGGAATGTTCCAGCTGCCGGTTTCTCTTTTGACCACCGCCAGGGTGCTCATGCATTGCATGGCAAAAGCATAGAAGAAAATGAGGGATAAGCCCACGGCCAAAGAGTACCTGGGAAGACCCGTGGCGGGGTTTATTTCAGCAACCATTTTATCTCTGACTGTCAATAAATTATCATTGCTTTTTCCAACGCTGTATATCGTGGACATGGTCCCAACAAATACCTCCCGGGCGGCGAAAGAAGTGACCAGGGCAATGCCTATTTTCCAGTCAAATCCAAGGGGTCTGATGGCCGGCTCCATCCATTTTCCAATGACTCCGGCATAGGAGGCCTCCAGTTTCTTACTTTGAATCTGATTATCAATTTCTTCCGGAATTTCCTTCCCTGATTCCGTCCAGGCGGTTTCCCGGGCCTTCCAATTTTTAAATTCTTCTCCCGGACCGTAAGCGGATAATACCCATAGAATTACGGATATGGCAATAATGATCTTGCCAGCATCAAAAAGGAATATTTTAATCTTCTCCAGGATCGTGATCCCGATGTTGGACCAGCGGGGCATTCTGTACTCGGGCATCTCCATGATAAAATAGGCCTTTTTGCCTGATTTTACTATGAATTTGAGGAGGAAAGATGCGGCCAGAGCGGCTAAAAATCCGATGAGGTAAAGACCCATCATCACGAGTCCCTGCAAATTGATGAAACCCCATAAAAACTGGGTAGGAATTACAAGGGAAATTAAAAGGGTATAAACCGGCAACCGGGCCGAACAACTCATCAGGGGGGTCACCAGGATAGTAAGCAGCCTTTCCTTGCGGTTCTGAATGGTTCGGGTGGACAGAATGGCCGGCACGGCACAGGCCACTCCGCTCATCAGGGGGATGATGGACCTTCCGTTGAGTCCGAATTTCCGGAGCAGCTTGTCCATGATAAAACTGACACGGGCCATGTAACCCGTATCCTCCAGCACGGCAATAAAAAAAAACAGGAGGGCGATCTGGGGTACAAAAATAACGATACCCGCCAGGCCGGCCAGGATCCCATTGATCAGCAGGTCGCGCAACATCCCGGCTGGCATCACGCCTTCGAGCCAGTGGCTGAAAAAAGCTATGCCCTGGTCAAACCAGTCCATGGGATACCGGGCAACTGAAAAAATAAACTGGAAAATTAAAAAGAGGATGATCAGAAAAAACCCATACCCCCATATGCGATGCGTCAGCACCTGGTCAATGCCCCGGGTCATGTTCCGTGCCGGTGGCGGAGACTCCTGCTTCAGGCAATTTTTCACCAGGGCCGAAATCACTTCATACCGTTTCAGCGTTTCCCGGGCCTGGAAATTCTTGGGGTCAAAATGAAATTCCTCCATCAACGCTTCCAGCCGGGTCCGCTTATCCGGCCGTGAATTAAAATAACTGATCAGGGAATAATTACACACGGCCTGGATGGCGGCGTACGCGCTGTTGGTGGTGATCACGCTCCGGACCGCATCGGTGAAACCTCCGGCCAGTTCCCTGACATCGAGGAATTCATTTATGGGTACCGTTACATCCGACAGCAGCATCTTTTTCAGCTCAGGCACACCTTCCCCGCTGCGTGCATTCATGGGCAGTACCTGCACACCAAGTTGACGGGACAGGCTTTCCAGATCCACCTGCTGACCTTTGGCATGCAGGCGGTCCATCATATTCAGCACCAGCACCACCGGGGATTTCAGATCCATGATCTGGGAACATAAAAAGAGGCTGCGCTTCATGTTGGACGCATCCGCAATCACAACGGTCACATCAGGATGATGGGGGTTGTCGGGATCACATAATACCTGGAGCGGAATCTGTTCGTCAATGGACTTGGGATATAAACTATAGGTGCCGGGCAAATCCGTGATGGTGGCCATGACCGGCCGTCCCGCGGTATCCTTTCCCAACACACAAGTTCCCGTCTTTTTTTCAACGGTCACCCCTGGAAAATTGGCGACCTTCTGGTTTAAACCGGTCAGCGCATTGAAAAGACTGGACTTCCCGCTGTTGGGATTTCCTACGAGTGCGACCTGTATGGTTCGTTTCACTGTTGAGTCATTCGGTTTGGAGAACGCCAGGCCGGCTTTAATTACGATTGAACCATGACAGCGTCAGCCTCATCGAGCCTGATACTGAGGGTGTAGCCGGCAACCCTGATAGCCATGGGATCCCCAAGCGGTGCCAGGCGCTCCACCACGACCTCCTCCCCGGGAAGGCATCCCATTTCCATCAACTTCAATTGCAATTCCACATCAGTAAAGGATTGGATAATTGCACTTTCCCCTCTTTTCAGGCTTGATAATGTTCTGGGTTTACCCTTCATTTCTTATTTAGAATGGTTCAAAATAGCGTGCGAATGTAAAAATAATTTAAAACCGGGATGATGATCCTGGTCAGATTTTAGCTATTAAATCAGGAAGGGACTGCTGTGCAGGCCTTTATTTGACGGCTAAAGTTAGGGCAATCACACTTTTTTTTAAAGATGGCACAGGAGGTGAACCCCGTCAGGAAGAAAAGGACGATCATGGAAATCAGGACCAGTGGTAATTTCCCGGTTTCACGCGTCCGGAAGGGTAGAATGGTCATTTTCAAATTCAGTCAGGTGACAAAGCTACTAAATCCTTTCCATTAACGCCCGGAATGATGATTATTGTAAGCATCCCGGCATCCGTAAAGAAAATTCAGCCTTTTGTGGTTTTCACGTAGTTTTTGCTTTTCAATTCCAAAATTTATCTTAACTTTGGTTTTCCTATTAAAATCCTGAAATTAAACCGAATATGGCACAGATCACCAGCATTGACAAGCGTTCAAACATTTCAAAAAAGGAATTATACCATGATTACGTGGTAAAAGGTCTTCCTGTTGTTTTAACCGATGCCGCCAAAGACTGGAAGGCTATGGGCAAACTGACTCCGGCCTTTTTCAAGGAAAAATACGGATTTATAAAAAAGGAAATTGACGGTAAAACCTATGAACTGGGAGAAATCATCGATCTCATGATGGATTCTTCTCCGGAACACCCATCCCCTTATCCCTGCAACATCAATATTGAAAAGACCTTTCCGGAACTGCTGGAATATTTCCTGCCTCATATTCATTATGGGAAGCAAAACAGGATATTCAACCCGCTTATTCCAAAAACTTTCCTCAAGGGAACGGAAGTCAGCGAATTGTTTTTTGGCGGTAAGGGATCTTTTTTTCCTACCCTTCATATTGATGCACTTTTCCTGCACACCCAGATAACACAGCTATACGGCAGCAAGGAATTTTATGTTTTCCCGCCCGAACAGTCCATCTATATGTATCCCCGTCAGGACAACCCGAAACTCTCCTCCATCAAAAATCCCCTGAAGCCCGATTTTGAAAAATTCCCCCTGTTCCGGAATGCAAAGCCGTTAAAGGTGATGGTGAACCCGGGCGAAACCATTCTCTTCTCCACCGGTTGGTGGCATTACACATTGATGTATGAGCCCTGCATTTCCTACGGACTTATCCAGCTAAACGCGAACAACTACGCCCCGTTTGTAGCCGATAATATCGACCTGGTAAAAAAATACCATCCCCAGATGGCTGCGCCATTAAAGGTTTACTCCAAAATTGCCGGCGTCATCATGAATGCCACGGAAAAAATATTCTGAATGCGTCAGGCAGGTTTATGCTGTTCCCGGCCCTGTAGCTGTTGAAAAACATCTTTCCGAACAAAGAGCCTCTTGAAATAAGGCGTGGAATGAGCCAGCACATAACCAGCCTTTAGTAAACCTTCAGTGGTCTTTTTGATCCGGAACAAATACCGGAAATCCTTGGCGTGAAACAATTCGTCAAATTCAACCAGGATCATTTTAACGTCGGGCCTGTCCTCGATGATCGTTTGCAAAACGACATATTCGGCTCCTTCAATTTCCATCTTGACAAGGTCTACCGTGGTATGATTCAGTTTTTTCATCAGGTTGCTCAGCCGGTCCACCGGGGCTTCAAAGTAACTGTCGGAATGATTGAATAACTCGATGGAATGAGAAGCATAATTATCAATGGTGGCTTTGTAAAATTTGATTTTTGTTTCCCTATCCCATAAACCGGTTTCGATATACCGGATGCTGTCCAGTTGGTTTTTGGAAATGCGATAGGTAAACGGCCTGCTGCCAATCGTCAATGTTTCTCCGTTCGCCACAGCTTCGTTCAGCTTATCAAAATGATTCCGGCCTTCCGGGGCGGGATCGAAAATATATACCTGCGCTCCATACCGGACCACAAGTTCCGTATCAAAAGAAATATCCTCCCCGGCGCCAATGCAATAGCAAACCGAATTGGGGGTGAGAAAATGATCAGGTATGTAATAACCATGATAATGTGAGCCTATGTAGATTACCTTTTTTAACGGGGTCAGAAATGAATTGTAGTTCACCCCAAAGGCTTTTTTCAAGGTATTTTTTACCTGTTGCATATCTTTTTTTCCTGTTCCTTTTGGTTAAATTTTATTTTGCTATTTTTAATGTAAGAATCTGATTTTTAGCGCAATTTAAGAAAAAAATACAATTCAAGTCAATGGAATATTTAAATAAAGGTTGTGAGCTCCAGGGCAAGTGTTAAGCCCATCCCGATTCGCTTCGCGACCCGGGATTCATTCGACTACGACTTTCACTGCGTACGTTGTCCTTGTAAAAGTCAAGTCGAATTGAACCCCGATTCCGCTGCAGACAGCATTACCGGACGATAACCTTCCGGTTGAATTGTCTTCCGTTTACCAGGACACGAACCGCATAAACACCTGATGGCATTGTGCTGCTGTTAAAAAAGAAATGTTGTTTTCCACTTTGGGATGGCCCATTGAACAGCTCCAGAATCCTTCGCCCGTTGATATCGTCAAGCCAGACCTGAACCGGTCCGGGAACTTCCGTGGTTACCGGAATACAGGTTATGCCCCGGGATGGATTTGGGAAAACATTTCCGACACTAAGCTGGTATTTCATGTCTTCCACGACGGCCGTACCCTGCAACACCTTAAAGTGCCAGTATCCGGCAGGAGCAGGAAGGGGTCGTACCTGGGTCTTACCGCTAACCGATGCAGCCTCCACATAATAGTATACCGTTGATCCTTTGGTCTGTGCAGGAATAAATCCTTCCCAGGCATGAGCGGCCGGATTCAGGGAATTCATCGTAACGGACTGGTAAGGCAACGTCGTGTCTGTGCGGAAATACAGCATGGCTCCCTGTATGCCTGAACGATGCTGCATCCTGGCGACTACGTGATAGGGATTTACGTCATCATACGTATCCGGCAGGGGCTGATGGGAAATCAGCAGGGGATCCGCCGTTCCGAGCTCCTTGGTGATGCAGTGCAGGGCTCCCAAAGCGCCAATGCTTGCCGTGGAGTTGATGCCCGTGATCGTATAGCCAGGCAGGGCGTCCCGGTAAATACGCAGAGCCGTAGTATCCTCCGGAATTCCGTAGGTGGGCACGATCAGGGTTTTGTTGATGAAGGATGAATTGGTATAGGTGAAATAATCTCCTCCGTTGTGGGGATAAAGGCCATTGTCGGGGGGCATGGGTATGCGGATTACCTTATACGGTGTACCGAAAACAGAATTAAAATTACTCGTCACATATAAAAGGTTGGCCTCTATCTGCGGACCGTCGGCTACTCCCTGCGGGTACTCCCCTACGAGAAGGGTTTCTTCATCGAGCAGTTTCATGTGCATATCGATATGATGAATCTGATCATAAGGCAACTTGTCCATTCGAATGTACCGGTTGATTCCCATAAAGCGGTTCATGATGGTGTCGATTTCAGCCGGTGTATGATTCACTCCGAAACCGGCTGCCGGCAGGTTATCATCCAGGATCAGCTTGGAAGAAAACCCGGTGCCGAATCCATCGGTCATAAAGTTGCCTCCCGTATGAACCAGGTCCCAGGGTGCGGTGGTGGTCTGAAACAAGGGCGTCCCCAGGGCCGTGGCCACGTGAGGCGGAATGGCGTCATCAAGAGGTCTCGGCCGGTTGTAAATCCAGTCAATGGTAATAAGAGAATCCACCTCGTTCGTGTAGGCGGACCAGGGGCCGTAATCCCTTGACCAGACCGAGTTATAGGGCACATTTAAAAAGGAGATGTTGACCGTATCAATATTATAGGAGGCCAGGGTGCTGATGACAGCAGCGGGATTATTGGTCACGATGTAAACCCGGGTTTCCAGTTTGGCTGCAGCTACAATCTGCCTGAGCATGGTGGTGTAACTGGTCCAGGTCACCAGGAAGCCCTGCAGTTCCTCCCATTCCCCTATGGTTCGGACCGGTGAAGCCGGCGGGGTGATGCTTTGAAGGCTCACCGGTCCCTGGCGGCTAAACCGGTATGCGGGAAGCTCCTTCTTCTCCGTTGGAGTCAGCAGATGGGGAAGGTCCTGGGCCGTGAGTGGTGATGTCCACAACAGCAGGGAAAAAAGGAAGCAGGTTCGGAAGACGTTCATGACGGCATCATTTTCGACACAAGATAAGGAAGAGCGCCTGAATGTCAAAATATCCGCATTCAACCATCCGGATGAACGGCCCGGAAGCCCAACGGATCGTAAGCATCCTATAGGACCGGTTTCACTCAAAGGCATATTATTACCGTTTAACCGTCAATTCATGCCGATTAATAATTTTGAATTGGCGCCGGGACAGAGCGGGGTTATCTTTGAATCATCAATTAAAACAAAACCAAAATAAACCAACCGTCATGAAAAATACATCATCTCAAAACCAGCCGGCTTCCAAACCTTTCGAAGTTGTTTTTAAAAGAGTGTTAAATCTTCGCAATCATTCCATGGAAACCATGGCCTTTGTATTCTACAAAAATTAAGGTACGATAATTGTCATCCTCCGCATATTTAAAAATAATTGTTATGAAAAAACATCACAAAATCGCAAAAGCCATCCTGAACAACTTCTTTGAAATCAGGTCAGCCAGCATGCTGAATCCGCTCAGCATGGAAAAAGAAGCCTGCTCTTTTGTCTTCTTCTTAAACTGATTCCCGCCCCAACAGCCGGCCGGTATACTTCATCCGGTGCAGCAGGGCAAGCACGGAAGCAAATAACATAAACGCCACAGACTGGTGCAGGACGCCCAGCCACATCGGCACCTGGTATAAAAGGGTGAATACGCCCAGTACAAACTGAAGCAAAAGCGCCCAACCCGTCAGTCGCAACGATTTCATTTCCTCTACGCTGATTTTCTTTTCCCTCCGGCACAAAATAAGAAGCAGTCCATACACCAGAACCAGCATCCAGGCCAGGCTGCGGTGAACAAACTGAATGCTGGCCAGGTTTTCAACCAGGCTTTTCCAACCGTCATTTTCCCAGGCCATTCCCACAGAGGCCGCCATCCATTCATCACCCATTTTTGGAAACGTATTGTAAACCATTCCTGCCTTCAGTCCGGCGACAAAGGCGCCAAATGTGATTTGCAGCAACACCAGCGCAAACAGGAATAAGCTAACCCGGTAAATACCGGCTTTCGATAATCCGTTTTCCTTCTTCACGGGATAAAGCAGACCCAGCGTAGTCCAGAAAATGAAACCGAACGTGGTGAAGGCCGTCAGCAAATGAGTGGCCAGGCGGTAATGGCTCACACGGGGGTTATCCACCAGGCCGCTGCTGACCATATACCAGCCGATAAATCCCTGAAACCCGCCCAGTGCAAAAATGAACAGCAGGCGCAGCAGGAGTTTCCCGTCCAGTTGCTTTTGGAGCAGGAACCAGCAAAAGGGAATGATAAAGACAATGCCCGTCAGTCTTCCGATCAGGCGGTGAATATATTCCCACCAGAATATTTTTTTAAAATCGGGAAGGCTGAAGTGAAAATTCTGTTGCTGAAACTGGGGAGAATCCTGGTATTTTTCAAATGCGACCTGCCAGTCAGTTTCAGTCATCGGTGGGATGGCGCCCATAATCACATTCCATTCGGTGATGGAAAGCCCCGACCCGGTTAGCCGGGTTATACCTCCCACCGCCACCATGGCGAATACCAGTAAGCAGCCAGTCAACAGCCAGATGACAACTGGTGAAGACCAGGTATAAACACCACGGACTCCCATCACCCGTTTTCTTTTTTTGCCCGCATGACGAGTTGTGCCGTACTTCGGCTTCGCTGTTCCACCAGGATTTCCTTTCCTTCCGACAGCCTGTCGAGTGTGGACTGAAAATAGTTCCTCACCGTATAGAGTTCCAGTTCCTCGTTATACAGCACCCTGAATTCCTTTTGCAGTTCCGCGAGCAGCGGCGGAATTTTCATGGCATCATAATCCACACAAACAGAAAAACTCAGGGCCGAATTCTGCATCAGGTTTATTTTGACGCCTGCCCTGGCGAACATCCCGAACAACACCGACAGGTTTTCCTCCGCAATAAATGAAAAATCCTTGGTGGAGATGCTCAGCAGCACCTGGTTGGTTTTAAAGATGAAGGACGGAATCCGGGGTTTGGTTTGCAGGTCCCTGTTGATGATGGTTCCCCTGGCTTCGGGTTTCAGAAAGGACTTGACAAACAAGGGTATGTTTTTATTCTCCAGGGGCTTGATGGTTTTGGGATGGATGACGCTGGCCCCGTAATAAGCCAGTTCGATGGCATCATGGGAGCTGAGTGACTCCAGCATCTGGGCATCGCTGAAAAATTTCGGGTCGGCATTGAGCATGCCCGGCACGTCTTTCCATATCATGACCGCTTCCGCATCGAGGGCATGGGCGAAAATGGCAGCCGAATAATCCGATCCTTCCCGTCCCAGCGTGGTGGTGTAATTATCGGGAGTGCACCCGATGAATCCCTGGGTTACCACGACCGGTTCCTTTTCAAACAAAGGGCCGGTAGATGATTTGATCAGGGCAGCGCTCCGGTTCCAGTCCACTTTTCCCTCCCGGTAGGTGTTATCGGTGAGGATGCAGTTTCTCGCATCCAGCCAGGAATTGGCTATGCCGGCACGTGACAGGTAAGCGCTCACGATCCGAGTGGAAATCAGTTCGCCAAAGGATACAACCTGGTCATATACGAAGCTATAGGGGCGTACAGGTTCCTCTTCCAGGACCCACTCCACTTCCACGAATAAATTATTCACATCGCGGTAAACCGCATCGCCGGGATCAGAAAACAATTCCTTCATGATCTGTGTATGAAAACTCCTGATTTCCTCCAGTCGTCCACCTGCATTTCCTTCCCGCCGGTAATAGGCATTCACCACGCCTTCCAGGGCATTGGTGGTTTTGCCCATGGCCGATACCACGACCAGGATGCGCTCAGCGGCATACCGTTTCATGATTTCACCGACATTCCTGACGGCCGGCGCATCCCTGACCGAGGCCCCTCCGAATTTAAACACCTTCATGTTCCGTAATCCCGTAGCTGTTTTTCAGTTAATTTACAATTAACCCACTCCCGGTCGAAGGCAGGTTGGTATGATTTGTAAAACCGGATGGCCTGTTCGTTCCAGTCCAGCACCTGCCAGTGCAACTGTCTGGCACCGGCCTTCCGGGCTTCAGCCATTACGGCATCGAATAATAATTTTCCGGCGCCCTGGTTTCGGTATTCCGCCTTTACAACTATGTCGTCCAGGTAAATTCCCTTGCCTTTCCAGGTGGAATATTTGACAAAGTAAATCGCCATGCCGATGACCTTCTCTTCCCTGCAGGCCACGAGCAGTTCAAATACGGGATTTTCACCGAATCCGTCCCGCTCCATGTCAGACAGGGTATTGGTGACTTCCTGCGGAGCGCGCTCAAATGCGGCCAGTTCCCGGATGAGATCCAGTACCTCCGGTAAATCGGCCTTGTTTCCCTTTCTGATCCGTATCATGCTGTACAACCGGCAGCAAAAATAAGTTTTAATCCCGTCAGCCGTATCAACCAGCAAAGAATAAACCGGCACGATGCATTACCTTTGCTTCATGAATCCTGTTTTGTTTTTCCGTAAAAACGGAAGCGGGAAGCCGGTGATACTCGTCCATGGCCTGTTCGGCATGTCGGATAACTGGCAAACCTTTGCCCGGCAACTGGGAGAAAACGGTTTCCTGGTATACACCGTGGATTTACGCAACCACGGGCATTCCTTTCACAATGATGAATTTTCCCTTTCCTCGATGAGCACCGACCTGGTCCGGCTGATGGAAGCGGAAAACATACAGGATCCTGTCATCGGCGGACATTCCCTTGGCGGAAAGGTTGCCATGTACCTGGCGCTTCATCACCCTGAACTGATCAGCAAGCTGATCGTGATGGACATCGCCCCCCGGTTTTACCCGGTGCATCACCTGCCCGTTATCACCGCACTGAAAGCAGTTGACCTGGCACACCACGCTTCACGCAAGGAGGCTGAACATACGTTAGCCTTGCATCAGCTGGATATGGCCACCCGGCAGTTCCTGCTGAAAAACCTGTATCATAAGGATAAACAACTGGCATGGCGGTTTAACCTGGAGGCCATTGAAAAAAATATCGCTGAAGCGGGACGGGAAATCCGTTCAGAAAAACCATTCGCCAAACAGGCATTGTTTATTACCGGGGAATATTCTTCGTATATAACGAAAGAAGACCAGGCCGGCATCCGGGAGCTGTTCCCGGGAGCCCTGATCAAACAGGCTCCCCATGCCGGGCACTGGATTCATGCCGACAACCCGGCCTGGCTGCTGTCGGCCATGATTGACTTTATCCGTGAATAAGAACTTTTTGGTTAACCTCCCTTTCGTTATGAATGAATAGAAGCAAATCACAGGTCCGATTCCCCTGCCTGAGACAGAGGACCCCGTTTCCGCCCCGCCTGGAGGACCCGATACCAAATTGCAACGGCCCTGGACATTCGGTTTAAACCAGCATAATTTTTTCAGCCATTTACCGATTCGCTTCTCGACCGGGATTCATTCGACTACGACTTTCACTTCGGACGTTG
>CAYWHE010000018.1:0-30741 GCA_964458125.1 uncultured Flavobacteriaceae bacterium
TGCGTTGGCTTGTGCGGTTGCGGCAAAAGCAAATGTGCCACTTGTGCGTTGGCAAAAGCAATTCAAATTTTTTTTGTGCGGTGGGGGTGTTTTAATTTTTTTTTGAAGTGTTTGCCTGTTCATTAGAAGCGGTGTCAAGTCAGTTTTTTGTCTTTAAAAATGTTCATTCAATGCCGGTCACTTCAATGTTAGCAGGTCGCCAATAGCATTGCAGGTAACTTATTTATTCCCGCTAAATTATATCGTATAACCAACCAATTTTTGGGGCTAACCGATATAAATTTCGTTTTTGGTTTTTCATACTTTTTACTATAAATCCTCAAATGGACTCCTAATCATACCAATTGATTTGCGGCTTACATGTGTGTAAATTTCCGTTGTACGGCTGCTGTTATGTCCTAATAATTCCTGAATGTATCGAAGATCTGTTCCACTTTCTAATAAATGTGTTGCATAACTATGCCTTAGCCAATGCAAGGTCACCGGCTTCTTTATTCCAGCCCTTTTTGTTGCCTGCTTAATTACCAATTGAAGACTGCGTGCACTGTAAATACCAGCATCCTCTCCTTCAAACAGGTAGGTTACGGGTCTGTAAAGCTTGTAATATTCCCGCAATAAATCAAGTATTTTCTGTCCTATCGGCACAATTCTGTCTTTTCGTCCCTTGGCCTTTTTGATCAAAAGTAAATTTCGCTTGCTGTCAATGTGCTCAGGTAACAGGTTAAGCAACTCACCGCACCTCAATCCGCAGGCGTAAATAAGTGATAACATCGTTCGGTGTTTCAGGTTGCGTGTTCCTTCCAACAGGCATTTTATTTCCTCCAGGCTCAACACATTCGGCAATGTCCTGTCCTTATGCGGCCTCACCAGGTTTTCGATGTTGAGCTGTTTGTGTTCCAGCTTCCTGTAAAATAACTTAACGGCATTTATGATCAGCCGCTGCCAGCTGATGCTTAGCTTTTTCTCATACGTGTACTTTTTAAAAAACTGAATGGTGTCTTCATCCGTAATTTCATGTGCCTGCTTGGGCCAATGCCTCGTTAAAAATATGGTTAAGCCCTCCGAGTAACTCCGGATTGTGTTTTCACTGTACCGCTGCGCCTGCAGGAAATCTTTGAACCGCATGATCTCTTCTTCGATGGACCCGGGGTCCTGCTCACGCGCCGCGTAGTCGTGATCACCGGCATCTTTTTGCTGCACGGGCCGCTCCGGATTGTTGTCCTGTTTTACCGGGAGGGTATTTCCGGCTTCCGCCTGCCCTCCGCCCTCCGTTTTCGCTAATGCGTCTGCAAGCTGCCGCAGGCCTTCCCGGTTTATGGGAATATGCCAGGCCTGGAGCGTCTTCGACCAGCGCCTGCCTGGAACCTGCCTGACCAGCCCGTTGAGGGCATGATTCATTTTAAAGGTCAGCCTGATCCTTGGTTCTCCCTGGTACACCATGCGCTCCGGCGTGATGCCGTGAGCAAGCAGGATTTCGTGAATTTTTTTTCCTTCCATGATTAAAAAATTTGAGGCAGCCGCATAAAAAAGAACCGCCGGGACGGCAAATATAAAAAAAAGCAAGCTCATATCCGCCGTACTTATTAAATGCTATACAACCGGATGCGGTGCCGGTTTGAACCGGCGGTCAGGGTCCGGCGAAATACGGGCCACCTCCGGTCATACGGACCAGCATGAACCTGCCGGCGTATTCCGGTTTTAACAGTCTATGGCAGGCACAGGCGTTTACAGGCTAAACCCGACAGGAAGGAGCCGGGCGGGGCTGCGCAAAGGAAGCGACTGCATGGCGGGACGGGTGTGGCGATGAAACACGGCGGGTTGTTTTCCAAACCCGTATGGTGGACGGGTTGGTATCCTACGCCCCCCCTCGCGACCATGGACAATAGCCGGGCTAAACTGCCTATTGCAGGCAGCGGAATCCTCCGTCAAACTTCCAGGGTAATTCATTTCACTATATTCCTTACCTTCGCCACCCTTAATCCACATGCAATCAACATCGCTTATGGCAGAAACAGTCCGCATCCGGGACAAGGCGTTTCGCATCATGATCACCGAGGAACGGATTGCAGCGCGCGTGCGGGAGATTGCCGGTCAGATCAACGCCGATTATGCCGGCAAAACGCCCGTTTTCCTGGGCGTACTGAACGGGGCCTTCCTTTTCCTGGCGGATTTGTTCCGGCAGGTGACCCTGGAATGTGAACTGTCGTTTATCCGGGTTTCATCCTACAGCGGAACCAGCTCCACCGGGCATATCAAAAGCCTGATCGGCCTGAATGAAAACCTGCAGGGACGCGACATCATTATCGTGGAAGATATCGTGGATACGGGCGACACCATGCAATACCTGCTCGGAGAACTGAACAAGCTACACCCGGCATCCATCCGCATCGCCACCGCCGTTTTTAAACCCGCTGCCCTGCGTCAGCCGGTCAAACCTGACTATGTGGGCTTTGAGGTACCGCCTGCCTTCATTGTGGGTTATGGACTGGATTATGACGGACTTGGCCGGAACCTGCCCCATATCTATGTACTTCATGAACCACCTGCTCATCCCTGAATTTATTTTATGCTGAACATTATACTCTTTGGACCTCCGGGCGCCGGAAAAGGCACGCAAAGCGAAGGCCTGACCAAAAAATACGGACTCGTGCACCTCTCCACGGGCGATATCCTGCGCAATGAAATTGCCAACGGTACTTCTTTGGGACTGGAAGCCAAAAAACTAATGGACCAGGGCATACTCGTACCCGATGAAGTGGTCATCGGCATGATCAATTCGAAACTGGAAGCCAACAAACAGGCTATTGGGTTTATCTTCGACGGATTCCCGCGCACCACGGCACAAGCCGAAGCCCTGGATAAACTGCTGGCCGGTAAAAACGAATCCATCACCGTTATGCTTTCCATCGAAGTGGAATACGATGAACTGGTGAAACGCATCCTGCACCGGGGTACGCATTCCGGCAGGGCCGATGACAGCGACCCGGTCATCATCGGCAAACGGGTGGAAGAATACAATAAAAAAACAGCTCCCCTAAAAGACTATTACCAGGCGCAGGGAAAACTGGAAACGATATTCGGCATCGGATCGGTTGAATCCATTTTTGAAAAACTGTGCGAGGCGATTAATGCCAGAACAATTTAACGCAGCATGAAATCAGCTGTTGTAAAACGGCTGTTTTCCTTCCGTGCAATTTCAATTTTTTGGGGGAACTTCAGGGCCGGAGAGATTTACCGGTACATAAAAAATGGCAGAGAATAATTTCATTGATTACGTAAAAATATGCTGTCGCAGCGGCGCCGGCGGTCCCGGATCGGCCCATTTTCACCGGGACAAACTTACGGCCAAGGGAGGACCCGATGGTGGCGACGGGGGAAGAGGCGGTCACATCATCATACGCGGAAATAAACAGTTATGGACGCTTTTGCATTTGAAATACCGGAAGCATGTGCTGGCCCAACCTGGTAACACCGGTGGCAGCAGTCTGAAAACAGGCGCTGAAGGAAAAGATGAAATTCTTGAAGTGCCCCTGGGTACCATCGTGAAGGATTTTGATTCCAATGAGGTTCAGTTTGAAATTGAACAAGACGGACAGGAGTTCATCCTTGTACCCGGAGGAAGGGGAGGCAAGGGAAATAACTTTTTTAAATCATCCACTTTCCAGACTCCCCGTTTTGCCCAGCCCGGAGAGCCTGGCCGGGAAGAATGGAAAATACTGGAGCTGAAGCTGATGGCCGATGTGGGCCTGGTGGGATTCCCCAATGCCGGTAAATCCACGCTGCTTTCCGTGGTGTCGGCTGCCAAACCCGAAATCGCCAACTATCCCTTTACCACTCTTGTTCCGAATCTGGGCATGGTGTATTACCGCGACAACAGATCATTTGTGATGGCCGACATTCCAGGCATCATCGAAGGTGCGCATGCCGGCAAGGGCCTTGGCCTGAGGTTCCTGAGGCATATTGAACGGAATTCCGTCCTGCTGTTCATGATACCGGCCGATGCAAAAAACATCAAGGAAGAATATAAAATTCTGAAAAAAGAATTATCATTGCACAACCCCGAACTGCTGGATAAAAAGCGAATGATTGCCGTTACCAAAGCAGACCTCCTGGATGCGGAACTGATGAAAGAAATGAAAAAAGAATTCCCGCGGGATAACATGCAGGATGGAAAAAAAGTGCCCTGTATGTTTATATCTTCCGCCACCCATTTTCAAATTGATGGATTGAAGGACGCCTTGTGGGAACTGTTGAATGATTAACACCACCGTGCATGTTTGAAAGCCTGACCACCCTGGACCGGAGCCTGTTACTTTTCATTAACGGACACCATAATGATTTCTTTGACGTGCTGATGTACTGGATCTCCAACCGCCTGATCTGGATTCCTTTTTACATCGTGATAGCCCTGCTCCTGCTGAAAGTCTACAACAAACAATTCTTTTTTATGATCTTTTTTATCGGCATCCTGATTGCCATCAGCGACCAGGCTTCCGTGCTGGTGAAGGATTTCGTTCAAAGGCCCCGGCCCTGTCACGAAGCCAGTCTGCTGGGCATTCTGCATGTGGTGAGGAATCAGTGCGGAGGACCTTATGGTTTTATATCCTCCCATGCCTCCAATTGCTTTGCCCTGGTCACCTTTTTGTTCCTGGCCTGCAATGCCCGGGTGAAATGGCTAAAATTTGTCATGATGCCATGGGCCATCCTTGTTTCCTACAGCCGCATTTACCTGGGTATCCATTATCCCCTTGATATCATCGGGGGCTGGCTGCTGGGCATCGTGGCCGGTATCCTGATTTATTATTTTTACATCATCGTGGCGCAGAGCAAAAGAGGACCACTGAAGTTTCATTAACAAACCTGGCATGCATTACATTTGGATCTTTATCGGCGGCGGTTTGGGCAGTATGGCCCGGTTTGAACTCGGGCAACGCATCGCACGCTACACAGGAGCTGCTTTTCCTTTCGCCACCCTTGGCGTCAACATCCTGAGTTGTTTTATCCTTGGCATACTCATGCAGGTTTTTGCCGGCAAAGGCGTCCTCGATCAGACCGCCAGGCTGTTGCTGGCCGTGGGTTTTTGCGGAGGATTCAGCACCTTTTCCACCTTTACGTGGGAAGGATTTGAACTGATTAAATCAGGTCAGTATGTATATGCCGGCGCTTATGTTTTGCTCAGCGTGCTGATATGTTTTTTGGGTTTCTGGGCCGGATGGACGGTTGCCCGCTAAAATTAAATCGGCTTCCGTTTCTCCGAATCCATGCATTTTCGATTAAACGGATTTTTTTCCGGATAACTTACCTGTTTTTCCAGCCGTTATTCAAATTCTGTTTATCTTTCCAATCCAATAAATTCATTTCCTTCCGTCTATGAAACTTCGAATGCTGATTTTATCGATTGTCCTGTTCCCACAACTTTCATGGGTATTTTCACAGCCTGCCCGGAAGGTTTCACAGGCTTCTCCCGGCCTGCCCAAACTGGTTGTCGGCATCGTGGTGGACCAGATGAAATATGATTATGTTTTCAAATACCGGGATAAGTTCAGCGAAGGAGGGTTTAAGAAACTGATGGATGAAGGCTTTTTCTGCCGGAACGCGCAGTATAATTATATCCCAACGTATACGGGTCCGGGTCATGCCAGCATTTATACCGGAACCACGCCTGCCGCTCACGGCATCGTGTCCAATGACTGGTACCGCAAAGCTTTTAACGATTCCCTGTATTGCGTGCAGGACGACAGCGCCAAAACCATTGGCAGCGCCACGGCGGCAGGAAAAATGTCACCAAAAAACCTGCTGACCACCACGGTTACCGATGAGCTGCGTTACGGCACCGGCTACCGGAACAAGGTCATCGGCATTGCCCTGAAGGACCGCGGGGCCATACTTCCGGCCGGGCACAGCGCCAATGCGGCCTACTGGTATGACGGCCTTAACGGAAACTGGATTTCATCGTCCTGGTATATGCGTGAACTGCCCGTCTGGGTCCGGGATTTTAATGCGATGAAAAAATCAGATGCGTATTTGTCCAAACCATGGACCACGCTGTTGCCCCTGGACCAATACACCGAAAGTACCGCTGACCTGGTTGCGTATGAAGAACCTTTTTTCGGTGAAACATCACCCGTTTTCCCTCACGATTTTCCAAAAATCAAGCAGGGCAATTACGAACTGGTCCGGAGAAGTCCATGGGGAAACAGCATCACCAAAGATTTTGCACTGGCCGCCCTGGAGCATGAAAACCTGGGGAAAGGCCCGTATACGGATTTTCTCGCCGTTTCCTTTTCGTCCACCGATTATGTCGGACACCAGTTCGGCTGTGATGCCGTGGAAACGGAAGACACCTACCTGCGGCTGGACCGGGACCTGGCCGAATTGTTTTCTTACCTGGAAAAAAACATCGGAAAAAACAACTTCCTTGTCTTCCTGACCGCCGATCATGCTGCCATACCGAATGTCCGGTATCTCCGGGATCATCAGGTCCCGGCAGGACCATTGCCCATCCAGGCCATTATGGATTCGGTCCGCAAATTCATGCAGCAAACCTATGGTGAGGGAAACTGGATCCTGTGCGTGAACGACAATCAGTTTTATTTCAATCATGCCCTGATGAAAGGAAAAAATGTGGATGCCAAGGAGGCCGCTGAAAAAGTCGTCAACAGGTTGCTGCAACTTGATGGTGTGGCCAATGCCCTGACCTTCGCCACCCTGAACAGTTGTGAATTTCGAAATCCGCCTTTAAGCCTGGTTCAAAACGGATTCAACGCCAAACTTTCCGGTGACGTCATTTTTCTGCCTGAACCCGGACTGGTGGACTATAAAATCACCGGCACCACGCATGGTTCTGCCTATCATTACGATACCCATGTGCCCTTATTTTTTTACGGCTGGAAAATACCTCCGGGTCATTCTTCCGAGCCGGTTTCCATCACCGATATAGCGCCAACGCTAAGCAACTGGCTGAATATTGAATTTCCAAACGGTTGTACGGGAAAGGTGATTCCGTTTATCGTGAAGTAAAATTTCCCTTTCAAAACCTCCCGCGAACCACTTTCGTCCTTGACTGCGTTCCCGCAGCGATTCATCCTACGCATCAAAAGTACCGTCGTGAAATTCCCCGGGATTTGTTTAATTTGCGCCATGGTTCCACTGTCCGTCGTCATCATTACCCGTAATGAGGAACGCAACATCGCCCGTTGCCTTGACTCCGTGCGGGAAATAGCTGATGAGGTGGTGGTAATGGATTCTTTTTCCGAGGACAACACACGCGAAATTTGCCTGTCGCATGGTGCCCGTTTTGAGCAGCATACCTTTGACGGCTATGCACAGCAAAAAAACAGGGCTGTTGCCCATGCCAGGAACGACATCATCCTTTCTCTTGATGCCGACGAGGCATTGGGTGAAGAATTAAAAGCATCGGTGCTGCAGGTCAAAAAAAACATGAAAGCAGATGTTTATTTGATGAACCGGCTGACCAACTACTGCGGAACCTGGATCCGGCATGGGGGCTGGTACCCCGACAGGAAGCTTCGCCTCTATGACCGCAGGAAGGCCAAATGGGCCGGTGATTATGTGCATGAAAAACTGGAAATAAAGCCCGGTTCCCATACAGCCTTCTTAAAGGGCGATTTGCTCCATTACAGTTTCTACACCGTGGAAGAACACCGGAAGCAGGCCTTGAAATTTGCCGAACTGGCGGCCAGTTCCTTATTCGCTTCCGGAAAAAAATCATCCTGGCTAAAAATGCGTTATAAACCCTTTTCCCGGTTTGTCAAGGGGTATGTTTTTCAACTTGGTTTCCTGGACGGGGCAGCCGGGCTCCGCATTGCCCGGATCAGCGCATGGGCCTCCTACAGGCGGTACAGCCAACTTTACAAACTGCAGCATGGAGGACCAGGCTAATCGCGTATCGGTTTTGCATGTGGCTACGGCCATGAGCTGGCGGGGCGGAGAACAGCAGGTGGCTTACCTGGTGATGTCACTGAGGGAAAAAGGCATACGGCAGTTTATTTTATGCAGCAGCGGATCGGAAATGGAGAAGTTCTGTATCCGTGAGGACATTCCCTGTTTCACCTCAGTCAAAAGCGGAGGCTTCAGCCTGGCCTATTCAAGGATGATCAGAAACATCTGCCGCAGGGAATCCGTCCGGCTGGTCCACGCCCACGATTCACATGCACATTCCTTTGCCATATACGCAGCCGTCCTGTTCGGAAACAAAGCCCGGATCATTGTCAGCCGCCGGGTGGACTTCCCGGTCCGGAAAGGTTTTTTATCGTCCTTTAAGTACAATCATGCTTCGATTGCCCGCATCATTTGCGTATCCGATAAAATCAGGTCCGTCACCGCCCCTGCCCTCTCCGATCCGGGCAAGCTGGTGACCATTCATTCCGGTATCGACTTGTCCCGTTTCCGTGATAAAAAAAATACGGGCATCCTCCGCAGGGACTACGGCTTTTCTCCCGGCATGAAAATTATTGCCAATATTTCAGCTTTGGCCCCTCACAAGGATTACCTGACGTTTACGGATACTGTTGCAATCCTGGTGCAGAAAAGGAAGGACTGCATCTTTCTCATGATCGGTGACGGCCCGGACAGGGAAAAAATCAAAAATTATATCACCTCCAAAGGCCTCGATGCGCATATCCTGATGACCGGTTTCCGTTCCGACATTGCCGGCATACTTCCCGAACTGGATGTCATGCTCATCACTTCCGAAACCGAAGGACTGGGCACTTCCATCCTCGATGCCTTTGCCTGCAGGGTTCCTGTCGTGGCCACCAGGGCGGGAGGGATTCCGGAACTCATCATCGATGAAAAAACAGGCCTGCTGGCCCCGGTAAAAGATCCCGCCAGGCTGGCCGCACAGGTGGAGCGACTGGTGACTGATAAGCAACTTGGAAAATCGCTTGCCGAAGGAGCCTGGCAACACCTGCAGCAGTTTACCCGTCAGGCTACGGCGGAAAAAACACTGACCGTTTACCGGCATGTGCTGCAGACTGATTTACAGGATATACCCAACCAATACCGGAATTGATTCATGAGCATTCCCTTCCCCTGGAATAAAATTATTTATCCTTTCCTGAAACTGATGAACAGGAATCAGCGGGACCAGGTCATCAGCAGACCGGAATCACGTCCGGTTAAAAGTGACGGCATGTTCCACCACTTTTCCATCCGGAGCATTTCCGGTGGTGAAATCCGGTTTTCTGATTTTAAGGGAAAAAAGGTATTACTTGTGAATACGGCATCAGCCTGCGGTTATACCCATCAGTATGCCGGGCTGGAAAAACTTTACCGCCAACGCCAGGACAACCTCGTTATCCTGGCGTTTCCCTCCAATGATTTTGGAAAACAGGAACCCGGAACCTCCACCGAAATAGAAGACTTTTGTAAAAACAACTACCACATCACCTTCCCGGTTACCGAAAAAATCCATGTCGTGGGATCCGCCACACACCCCATATACCAATGGCTTTCCGGTAAAAACCAGAACGGCTGGAACGAGGCCAGACCAACCTGGAATTTCAGCAAGTACCTGGTGGATGAACAGGGTGAATTGGCCGCCTTTTTTTCCTGCAAAACCGATCCGCTTGAAAAAACATTAACCTCCTTCCTTGGCAACTCCTGATATGAGCAGGGAAAACGAACATATTCAGTCATTGATCGGCTCACTTCCCGATAGTCCCGGTGTATATCAATATTTCAACCAGGCCGGTCAGATCATTTATGTCGGTAAGGCCAAGAGCCTGAAGAAAAGAGTGAGCAGCTATTTTGTAAAAACCCATGAAAACGGCAAGACGGCAATCCTGGTCAGGCAGATTGCCGACATCAGGGTGATTGTGGTGGAAACGGAATACGATGCCCTTTTGCTGGAAAACAACCTCATTAAAAAACACCAGCCGCGGTATAACATCAACCTCAAGGATGACAAGACCTATCCCTGGATCGTGATTAAAAACGAACGGTTTCCCCGCGTGTTTCACACCCGCAAATTCATCCGTGACGGATCCCAGTATTTCGGGCCTTACGCTTCCGGCGCCATGGTGCATACGCTGCTGGAGATGATCAACCAGCTTTATAAACTCCGCAACTGCAGCCTCCGGCTCACAAAGGAAAATATCGAAGGTAAAAAATTCAGGGTCTGCCTGGAATACCATATCGGCAACTGCAAGGGCCCTTGTGAGGGAAAACAGGAAGAGGCCGATTACATGGCCGGCATTGGGGAAATCAGGGAGATCCTGAAAGGAAACATTCAAACCGTCATGCAGCACCTGGAAAAAAAAATGAAGGAATATGCCGGGAACCATGAATTTGAAATGGCCCAGGTGATCAAGATGAAAATCGATACCCTGGAGAAATACAAAGGCAAATCGATAATCGTCCATGCATCCATTCACAACGTAGATGTTTTTTCCATCGTAACAGATGCCCTGAATGCCTATGTGAATTACATGAAGGTGCTGAACGGGGCCATCGTGCAGGCCCATACCATTGAACTGAAGAAGAAACTGGAAGAGACGCCCGAAGAACTGCTCGGCATCGCTTTTGCCGAACTGCGAACGAGGTATCACAGCACGGCAACGGAAGTGCTGGTGCCGGTTTTGCCCGACGTGGAAGTGCCGGGCGTACATTTTGTCATCCCGAAAATCGGGGACAAAAAGCATTTGCTCAGCCTGTCGGAAAAAAATGTGCGGTATTACATGAAGGAGCGGAACGATCAGTACGACCGCCTCAACCCGGAACACCGGACCGAAAGGCTGCTGACGCTGATGCAAAAAGACCTTCGCCTGAAGGAAATGCCCAGGCATATTGAATGTTTCGACAACTCCAACATACAGGGCGATTTCCCGGTTGCCGCCATGAGCGTATTCAGGGATGCCCGTCCATCAAAAAAAGATTACCGTCATTTCAATATTAAAACCGTGGAAGGCCCCGATGACTTTGCCTCCATGGAAGAGGTGATTTACAGGAGGTATAAACGCATGCTGGAAGAAAACCAGGAACTCCCCCAGCTCATCGTGATTGACGGGGGAAAGGGACAACTCGGGGCCGCCCTGAAAAGTCTTGAATCACTTGGTTTGCGAGGTAAAATCAGCATCATCGGCATTGCCAAAAAACTGGAAGAAATATATTATCCCGGTGATTCTGTTCCCCTTTACCTGGATAAAAAAGGGGAAACGCTGAAAATTATCCAGCAGCTCCGTGATGAGGTTCATCGTTTCGGCATCGCCCATCACCGGAACAAAAGAAGCAAGGGGCTGATCCATACGGAGCTCCGCGATATTCCCGGAATCGGGGAAGCCACCGCTGCAAGCCTGTTACAGCAATTCAAGTCGGTTAAAAAAATCAAGGAGGCTTCCCTGCACGAAATGGAAATGCTGGTTGGAAAAGCAAAAGCCGCTGTGGTTTATTCTTATTTTCACCCGGAAGCGCAATAGGTTCCTGGTTATTCAGGGCATAGTCAACAACCAAAGATACTGCCGGAATGGCCAGCTGAGCACAGCAATACGCGCCATACGGGGAGGTTGGCATGACGCCATATACCGAAATATCCTTACCAACCGCCTTAACCTTCCTGATCTTTCCGGTTTTCATGGCTTTTATAACCTTCCAAACTTTCCGTATTGTTCCTTCCTTTTTATTCAGCTGTAAAAATGTATCTTTATCCACCGAAAACCGGACCAGGTTACATGAAGCTTTTATTATTCAATCCGAGAAGTAATTTCCATAAGCCCCGGATTCCCAACTCCATCCTGCAGGTGGCAGCCTCGGTGGAAGGGTTTCATGAATATGTGCTGGTGGACGGGAACCTGGAAGAGGATCCCTGGAATAAAATCCATTCCTCCCTGGCTGATGGGACCATTCAGGTGGCGGGATTTACGGTGATGCCCGGGCCCCAGTTGAAACAGGCCATTCCCTACGCCAAAAAAATACGGGAACTTTTTCCAAAACTGATCATGGTATGGGGAGGATATTTTCCTTCGAACCAGTATAAAACGGTTCTTGATTCCGGGTTTGTGGATTATATCATTAACGGTCCGGGCGACAGGGCCTTTCCCTTGCTGTTGGCAGCCATTGAAACCGGGTCCGATGTGGATCAGATCCAGAATCTCATTTATAAAAAGCAGGGAGAAATCAAACTGACCCGCAAGGATGAGTTATATGATCTTGATTCCCTGCCTGATCTTCCTTACGAAAAATTAAACGGATTTTATCCGCTTACCCGGTACCTGGGCCGGACGTATCTCGGAAGCAAAACCATCGCCTACCATTCCAGTTTCGGCTGTCCCTTCACCTGTTCCTTCTGTGCGGTGGTTCCCATTTACAATGCGCGCTGGAAAGGGAAGTCAGCTGAAGGTATTTACAGGGACATCCGGTTGCTGAAGGAAAATTACGGAGGCAATGCCATTGAGTTTCACGATAACAATTTCTTTGTTTCTGAAAAAAGAACCGTTGAATTTTCCAGGCTTATGCTGCGGGACCAAATGAACTGGTGGGGGGAAGGTCGTATTGATACACTGGCTAAATACTCCGATGAGTCGCTGGATCTGATGCGAAGGGCCGGCTGCCGGATGATTTTTTTCGGTGCCGAAACCGGCAGCGATGCCATCCTGAAAAAGATGGATAAAGGCGGAACCCAAACCGGTGCCCAAATCATGGCCTTTGCACAACGTCTCAAAAAGTTTGATATCATTCCCGAATACTCTTTTGTACTGGGACTACCCGGTGATTCTCCCGAAGCCGTTATGAAACAAATTGATGAGGATATTGAATTCATCCGAAGCATCAAGGAAATCAACCCCGATACGGAAATCATCATCTACGTATACAGTCCTGTTCCTGTGGAAGGCAGCGACATGTACCGGGAGGTTGTCGCTTCCGGATTCCGGTTCCCGCTAAAATTGGAGGACTGGCTGAGCCCCGTCTGGGAAAATTTCGATTTGCGGAAGAATCCACTTACGCCCTGGCTGACTCCTGAAATGGTGGATAAGATCCGTGATTTTGAAACCGTGCTGAACGGCTATTACCCGACCGTTTCCGACATCAAGCTGAAACCCGTCCATAAAAAATGGATGAAACGGTTGTCAGCCCTTCGTTATAAAAGTAAATCCTATCGATATCCCTATGAAATCAAAGCCCTTCAGAAATTCTGGCTCCGCTACCGGCAGCCGGAAACAGAAGGGTTCTGAAATTCCGTTGCATGAACCAACCTGCTAATTCCAGCCCGGATACACCGGGTATACGTTTACTCCGGATCCTGCTGAAGTGGTATAAGCCCATCCTGCTCATCACCTTTTTTGCGGCAACCGGGGCCCTTGTTTTTACATCCCCCTATTTTATGCCGCCCTATTACAAATCGGAGGTGATCTTTTATCCCCCTGGAACCAATTCCAACAAAATCCTGATTGAGAAGGATCCCCGCTTCGGAGCGGATAAGGAGATTGACGAACAGATCCAGATCCTGAAATCAAGCGTGGTCAGGGATTCCATTATCAGCGCCTACCATCTGGTCAGTCATTATCAAATTGATACCACGAAAAAGGCCTGGGCGTATTATTTTTACAGGCAGCTGGAAAACAACATTACCATTGAACGGACCCGTTACAACAGCATATCGGTAAAGGTTTACGACACGGATCCCGTTTTAGCCGCCACCCTTGCCAACGACATGGTCCGGCTCGGGGATGAAGTAAAAAGCGCCATTATCAAAGCGAACCTGCAGAAAGCCTTTGAATCCGTTTCGAGGGAATATTTTGAGAAGTCCAAGCAACTCGATGAAGTCATCTCCTCCCTGAATAAATTCATCGAACATCCCATCTCCACCCATGTTACCCGGAAGGATAAGTCGAGCGTGGAAAAACTGAAAGAACAACTTGATCTCCAGGCAGCAATTGAAAAGGCAAAAGGCGGCGGGCAACTATCCCAAATGGAATCGCTGTATCATTACCAGCTTTTATTGCAGCAGCTTGGCGAAATTGAATCGAGTTATTTCCAGGCATACCTCAGTTTGAACAGCTCCATACCTTCCTGTTACATCATTACGCCTGCCGAAGTGACCAATAAAAAGGCCGGCCCCAGACGCGCCCTGTTGGTGGCCATTTCATTGTTAGCAGGCTTTTCACTGGGCACGGGTATGGTGGTGGCCATCAACTGGTTCGGAACGGTCAGGAAAATTGTTACCGGCACGGAAGCATGACCGCCAGACAGGCAAGAAGATTTATATATTTATCCGGCGGACTGCTGTTGACCCTTCTCTTTTATTTACTGGTGATCCATCAGCAACTGATCCTGCTGTACGGATTATCCCTTGTTTTCCTGATGACCGCATTCGTGTTTTCATTTCTTTCACCCCGTCCATTATTCCTGCTGCTGGCTTTTTGCCTCCCGCTTTCAGCCAGATATGGCCTGGAGCAGCTGGGAACGGTGATGATCCTGCCGTCTGAAGCGCTGGAAGGCTGGCTGCTGCTGCTATTTGGCTTCCGGCTTTTTACTACAGGGTCCCGCAGCGGAAAAGCGTTTCTGCTCCATCCCGTTACCATTGCCCTATACGTTTACCTGGCCGGTTCATTACTTTCGGCCCTGACATCTGCCATGCCGCTGGTTTCCTTCAAATCACTCGTGGTCAGGCTTACGTATACAGGGGTGTATTATTTCCTGCTTTATGAAGCGATGGCCGCGCCGGATACAACCGTTAAAAAGCTGTTCTCCTGGTATGGTTCAGCGCTTGCCCTGGTGGTGGCTTACACGATTTACCGTCATGCCGGTTATCATTTCAGCAAGGACACCTCCGGCATCGTGGCCCTCCCGTTTTTTAATGATCACACCATATACAGCGCCTGTATTGCCCTGGTACTTCCTTTGTTCATCATCCTTGCCGGAAATAAATTCAATGAAAGCGGAAGAATTTTTCCAATCTTCGTATACAGGTTACTGGTACTGCTCTTCCTGGCAGGTATTTTCTTTTCCTATTGCCGGGCGACCTGGGTCAGCCTGGCCGCTGCATGCCTGTTTGCAGGGCTTCTGATGATCCGTTTTCGCCCGTCCTGGCTGTTGGCCGGTTTGTGCATCGCCTCCATCCTGCTCTATCTCAACCGGGAAATGGTCCTGGATACCTTCCGTGAAAACCGGTATGATTCCAATGCGCGCGGGGCCGGGCTCGAGGAGCAAACACGGTCCATCACCAATATCAGCAGCGATGAAAGCAACGGGGAAAGGCTGAACCGGTGGAAATGTGCCATACGCATGATTGCTGAACGCCCGCTGACGGGATTCGGCTCCGGCACGTACCAGTTCCAATACCTGTTTTACCAGCGGGCGGATGAGATGACACGCATCAGCGTAACCAATCCCAACCACATTGAAAAAGGTCATGGAGGTTCGGCTCACAATGAATACCTGCTGGCCTTTTCCGAAGGAGGCCTGATGGTGTTTCTTCCGTTTGTATTCATCCTCCTGCTGGTCTTCTACCGGGGGATGAAGAATCAATACCGGCTGAAGGACCCTGCTTTAAAAAAAACACATGCCGCCCTGCTCATCGGGCTGGCAACCTATGTGGCGCATGGCTTTTTTAACAACTTCCTCGACACCGACAAAGCCGCTTTTCTTTTCTGGTCCATTATCCTGTCCCTCGTGGTGATCGACCTGCAACTCCGCCGGCCCGGAACACAAATGGGGCAATCATGAAGAAATTCATTTTCCAGGCCCCGTTCCAGGTGACCCTGCTGACCCTGCTTTGCATTTTTCATATACGGTTTGGCGTTATGCCTGGCTTTACCAAAATCGTTTCTGATTTTCCCAATTACTACACCGCTTCCAGGCTAATGACAGAGGACAGGAACCCATTCGTGCTATACCAGGACAGCCTGTTTAACCGGGAGGTGAACCGGCTGGGCATGCGGGTGCAGGCCCAGTTTTCATTATATCCACCCCCTACCGCCTACCTGATGGTTCCACTGGCAGGCTTTGAGCCGCTAACGGCCAAAAGAATCTGGCTGTTTTTCAACCTGCTGTTATTCCCGGTCAACATCCTGATGCTTCGGAAAATTACCGGGCAAGGCGGCCTGCTGCCCGCCAACCTTTTATTGCTGGCGGGATTCGGGTTATGCAACGACCTGATGCTGGGACAGGTCTACCTGTTTGGGCTGACCCTGATGCTGGGTGGATACCTGCTTGTCAAAGAAGGCCGTTTGTTAACGGGCGGTATCTCCTGGGGTATTGTTATGGCGCTGAAATACCTGCCCGTGGTCTGGCTTCCTGTTTATTTTATCCGTGGTAAATGGAAACTATTGGCTGGAAGCCTGGTCACTTTTTTACTGGTTCATGTTTTCGTTATGTCAGCGATGGGGCTCTCCCTATACAGCTATTTTATATCCAACATCCTTGGGCCGCACCTGGAGGGAAAAATAATTGGTGAAACGGCCTTCTCCATTCAATTCCAGTCATTTGAATCCCTGCTGAACAATCTGTTTGTGAAAGACGGCCTGTACAATCCTGATCCTTTCCTGGCATCCGCTTCTCTGTTTTACCTGGGCAAAACCCTTTTTTATGCCCTTCCGTCAGGATTAACTATCCGATTACTTGTTCTGGCCAGACAATCGCCACAACTGGAAGAAATTTATCTGGCCCTGGTCACCACGCTGATCCTGTTGCTGGAACCAGGCTCAGCGACTTATCACATGCTCTGGCTGGTATTTCCGGCTGCCCTTTGTTTCCGTTTATGGATGGATGCCGGCATGCAGGCGACCGCCTTGTGGTTACTGCTGGTCATGGGGTTGATTGGATTTCTTTCGGTCCCGTTGAACAAACTGTCTATAGCATACTCCTGGCCTCTGCTTTTGCAATACAACCGGCTATGGCTCCTTTGTTTATTTGAACTGGTTCTCCTGGCAGGGATGGAAAAATTCATTGGAAAAACCTCCGGAAAGGTAATGATGCGGTGAATTTTCCGTTCAGGTACTACCGGAATTCATGTCAATCCCGGTTTTCTTTGCTTCATTTTTCCAACTATTGCGATTTTTAACCCCAGGCGTGTCTCTGCATATTTCGGGACAACCGGAGTCCCGATTGTATTTTTTTATAAATTTGTGACGATGAACCGGAATTATCTATACCTGGCCGTTTTGGCATTCATTTTACTCCCTGGCTTCCTGCATGCCCAGGAGGTGGCCAATCCCAATGAGTACCAGGAAGAGGTGCCGGTTTTGCTGAAACACGAATATACAGCCGGACTGACCATTCACAGCGATGGCTGGGGAGCCTTGTTCCGCCGGGCCAGAAACAAAACGTTTAATAAGAAAAGGTTCTGGGAAATTGAGTTTCTGTATATGAAACATCCTAAGGAAATACGCCTCGTGAACCCTTACGTGGAAAATGCCAAATCCTTTATCTATGGAAAACTGAATGCTTTCATGATTCTTCGAGGGGGCTACGGAAGGCAGCGCGTGCTTTATGAAAAGGTGGACCGGGGTGGTGTGGCCATCCGCTTTAATTATGGAGGCGGCCTGTCACTCGGTATTACCAAACCGATCTACCTGAGTATTATTCAGGGAACTTATCCGGACAATTACCTGGAGATTAAGAAATCAAGTCCCGATTACCAGGTGGAAGACATATACGGAAGGGCGTCCTTTACCTATGGTTTGTCCGAAATGAAGGTCTATCCCGGACTTTACGCCAAGGCAGGTTTAAGTTTCGAATACAGCAGGAGCCATGAAGACATCAAAGCCCTGGAAGTCGGCGTAGCCCTGGATGGTTATCTGAAAAACATCCCCATCATGGCCTTTAATGTAAACCGCCCGTACTTTTTTGTTTTTTACCTGCACGTGATGCTGGGGAAAAGATGGACCTGATTTTATAAATTTCTTTTACTGAATTTACCCCGGTTTAAGGTGAACATATTTTTAATTTATCACCACCTTTCTAAAATGGATTCGTTCACTTCAGACCGTATTTTTTTCTGTATTTGATATTGAGTTGTTTCTGGATATTGTCCATATCCAGTTGCCTCCCTTTTATAAAAGCCATCCTGACCTGGTTGGTTCTCATGTCCAGGGCATCTCCATCAGACACAATCAGCGTGGCATCCTTACCTGTTTCCAGGGATCCGGTAACCTGGTCGATACCCAATATCCTGGCCGGTGCTGACGTGATCGAAGCCAGGGCCTGCTCCCTGGTCAGCCCATAGGCGGCAGCCGTACCGGCATTAAACATCAGGTTGCGTACCTGCCAGAAACCGTCTACGCTGATACAGAAATCCACCCCACCCCGGAGTAGCAGCCAGGGCAGTTTATACGGAAGGTTTACATCCTCGTCATCGCGCGAAGGTAAACTGTGGCTGCGGCCCAGCACCACCGGGATATGATTGGTTTTCAGCAGTTCGGTCACCTGCCAGGAATCGGATCCGCCGACGAGTACCATGGGTATGTTATAATTTTTGCACAGGGCAACGGCAGCTACTATTTCCCTGACAAACTGGGCATGCACGTATAATTTTTTACTGCCGTCAAACAGGCCCCTCATGGCTTCCAGGTGGAGGTTTTTTTCAGCAGGCTCGGGTGAAGCGGCATAGGCCTTTGCATCGTCAAAAAGTGTATGCAGTTCCCGCAGGTTGCGTGTCATGGTTTGTTGCTGTTCGTCGGCCTTTGGCGCCCACCAGGCCTGGAACGTCCGCATGGAAGGCCAGTTCAGGTGAATTCCTTCATCGGCTTTAAGCGCCGCATCCTCCCAGTTCCAGGCATCCAGTTCCACCACCGATGATGATCCCGAAACCAGGCCGCCCTGTGGAACCACCTGGGCCAGCAAAACCCCGTTGGAACGAACGGTGGGGGTGACTTTGGAATCGGTATTATAAGCGATGAGGGCACGGGATGAAGGATTTATGGAACCCGTTTCCTGGTAATCATTGGTTGCACGGACGAGTTCAATTTCGTTTAGGCCAAGCGTGGTGTTCATCCCGATAAAACCGGGGTAGATCTCCTTTCCGGCCACATGGATCACCGTATCGAATTCCGACATATTTAAACGTATGGTACGGGCATCAGCCAAAAGGGTGATTTTCCCGTTGCTGAAGGCAACTGCGGCATTCTCGATCACCGTTCCGGTGCCGGTATGCACGCGCCCGTTGAGTAACAAAATCCGCCTGGTTTGTGCCGGAGCCGGAACAGGATTCTGGGCCGGGAGGTTTTGAAACAGGAGACAACAAGCTGTTATCAGGAGGAGGGAACGGATGGATTTCATGTTCATCTGGGTCATTAATAAATTGATTTTTCCGACCGTGCATTTTCCCGGTCGATGCAGTGATGCAGTTCCTTGATGGACATGACAGGCTTCTGCACGGAAGCGCCTTTGTTTTTTGCGGCAATCATTTTCTGTATGATACGGGCCCTTTCAGCGGCCACTTCCTGCTGCAACTTTTCATCCCGGCCCAAATCAAAATAACAGATGCCGTCCACGTATGTCTTTTCCACGCGGGCATAAACCGAGAGGGGATTATCCGACCACAACACCACATCGGCATCCTTGCCCTCCCGGATACTTCCCATGATGTCGTCAACATGCAACAGCCGTGCAGGATTAAGGGTGACGAATTTCAGCGCTTCCTCTTCCGTAACTCCGCCGTACATAACAGCTTTTGCTGCTTCCTGGTTGAGCCTTCTCGCCATCTCCGCATCATCAGAATTAAAGGCCGTAACTATGCCCATATCGTGTAATATGGCTCCATTATACGGAATCGCCTCAATCACTTCATATTTATAAGCCCACCAGTCGGAAAAAGAAGAAGCACCCACTCCATGTTTCTTCATTTTATCAGCCACCTTAAATCCTTCCAGTATATGAGTGAAGGTATTGACCCGGAATCCAAAGCTGTCGGCCACGTGCATCAGCATGTTGATTTCTCCCTGCTGGTAGGAATGACAGGTAATAAACCGTTTCCTATCAAGGATTTCAGCCAGGGCATCCAGCTCGAGATCCTTTCTCGGAGCCGGGGCGAACTTTTTGTCATTGGCCGGAAGGGTTTCGTATCGCCTCCAGGCATTCCGGTATTCCCGCGCCCGGCTGAAAGCATCGATGTAGGTCTGTTCCACCCCCATCCTGGTTTGCGGGTAACGGATCACATTCAGGTCGCCCCAGTTGCTCTGCTTCACGTTTTCACCCAGTGCAAATTTGATGAAGGGATCCCAGCCGGTCACCTTCATTTTTTCCGGTTCCATGCCCCAGCGCAGTTTGATGAGTTGGGACTGGCCTCCAACCGGGTTACATGAACCATGCAGCAAATGCGCACTGGTGACCCCTCCGGCCAGTTGCCTGTATATGTTTATATCATCGGCATCCACCACATCACCGATACGCACTTCCGAAGTGACGGCCTGGGTGCATTCATTCACATCACCGCTGATGGCGATATGCGAATGTTCATCGATGATGCCGGCTGTCAAATGCCGGCCCGTCCCGTCAACCGTTTCCGCTTCCGGAAAATTTTTCGGATCCAGGCCTGCTCCAACCCTGAAAATTTTCCCGTTTTTCAGGACAACATCGGTATTTTTCATCACGCCTTCTTTTTCGTTTGTCCATACCGTAACATTCCGGATGAATACGGTCCCCGCAGCCGGCAGCGACTTAAATCCAAAGGCCATATTAGGAAACAGGAGCGGGCCCGTGACAGGTTTCACCGCCACGCTGTCCCTTTTCAGGGAATCCTTTTTAACTTCCGGGGCCAGGGCCGACAGGTAACGTGCCTGCCAGGCAACGGGTGTTCCGTCAGGAAGAAAACCGCTGCCTGCCATGTCCCGGTCCCCTTTCATACTGTTGCCATTCAACCGTACCAGACCTTTCCCGGTTCGTGAAGAATCAAAGGTGATCAACAGGTTGCCTTCCATTTCGGAAAAGGTGGCGGTAATCTTGAGCGTATCCGATTCCACCTGTGCGATGAGGGCATCAGGGGTACCGGAAAGGCGCAGGTTCAAAGGCTTCAGGTTTCCGATCAGCAGTTCATAGTTGCCCCTCCTGTCGGCTTCGGGCATGGGCTTTAAAACATGGCGGTTACCCTGGATCCAGTTTTCATAAATCACAGTTTTTTTGTCAAAAATATTTCCCGAGGTAATGAGAAAATTGGCCAGCATGCCTTTCTTCAGGCTGCCGGCTACCGATTCCGCGCCAATCATAACGGCAGGGTTATACGTACACGCGGCCAGGGCTGCCTGTTCCGACAAACCGTTCTCCGCCGCCTGTCGCACCCGCAAAAGAAAATCTTTTTTGGATTTCAGACCCGAGGCAGTAAAGGCGAAACGGATTCCGGCCTTTTCGAGGGCTGCGGCATTGCCTGGCGCCATCTCCCAGTGTTTCAACCCGGCAAGGGAAATATTCTGCGCATCATAAGGATCGGAGACATCAACCGCTTCGGGAAAGTTCACCGGGATGATCAGGTCCCTGCAGGATGCCTTCAGTTCCTCCAGGCGCTGGTATTCATCACCATTTCCACGGATGATGTAGAAAACGCCAAATTCCGAGCCGAGGCGTGCAGCACGCAGGGCTGAATATTTGTCCTTCACTTCAAAGACCTGCGGCACTGACTGGTTTTCATTCCAGGCCTGCAGGGAAAGATTGACCTCCTTTGCGCTTCCGGTATTTTTATACCAGCGGGCGTCCAGGTATGTCTGCCTCAACAGGGCGATAGCGCCCATCAGTGATCCGGGGTAGTCCTGTGTGGATGTACCCTTATCAAAGGAGTAACAGGCGGCAGCCTTTTCCCGCAGGATCAGTTTCTGTTCCTTATCTTTTCCCAGGCTGGCGAAAACGGCCGTTCCGCGCGCGATACCATCCTGCATATGCGACATTACCAGGGCGAAACCGGCCTGCCGGAGTTCGTCCGCCTTTTTATCATCAGCCGAAAAAAGCGCTGCAGCCTGTTGTTCAGGACGTATGGCCTGGTTCCATCCAAAGGGCCCCTTGGTGCCGGAGATGAACTGAGGTCCCCTCGCTTCACGGACCGCTTTTTTTATTTCCGGCATCCCGTAATCGCTGAACAGATCGATAAAAGCCGGGTAGATGCTGTAACCTCCCAGGTCGGTTATCACGGCACCCTGCGGAATCAGAATTTGTTTGCCGGCGCCGGTGATTAACCCATCCTGTATGATCAGCGTGGCCGAATCGAGTATTGTCTTGTAATCCACAAACAAACGAACATGTGTAAACGCGTAACATGTTTTCCGTTTATCCGGGATTCCGTTGACAGGAAAGGTTTCCTGGGCCAAAACGGAAGATTGTGAAAAGGCCAGGAGCGTTGATAAAATTGTTAGTAATTTTCGCATACCGAATTTATTGCAGGGATGCGAATGTACTATTTTTCGGATTCAGTTTTATCACATCTTTTCATAAAAGAAAACAACAGCATGGAGCATACCGCAGGAACGGACAAACCAGCAAGCAAAAACACATTCACCGCCCTGCAGCAGTTGCCGAAAGACAAGGACATTCTTGATTTTGTGCGGCGAAAACTGGGCGAAAACAGCAGTCCTGAGCAAAACCTGATCCTGGGAGAAATGCTGGAGATGCACAGGACCTCCAATGGTTTCGACCCGCACCAGTTGTCCAAGGGCAGGGTAAAACGGTTTAAGGCCAGGGACTTCAGACGCGCCCTGTATGATATCAATACCGCGGTGGAAGCGCTCATCCGTTCGGATGAATACAGGAACATGATCCGCGAACGCAAACGTTTCGATTCCGTACTGGATACCTTTCACCGTATTCATGATCAGTTACAGGGCAACAGGTTTTCAGATGGTCTTACCGTCAGCCTGAATGCGTTAAAAAAAGACCTGGTGGAACTGGAAGAGTATGAATTGCTGATGGCCCTGTATCGGGTCAGCCAGGGATATTATGAAAGCGGATCCGGTGGTGAAGCGGTAGCCGGCATCCTCGAAGAATTTAACCAGGTCAGGCTGATGGCCGAACTGAACAGTGAGCATACCCTGCTGGCCCTGAAAACCATCCAGCTGGTGAGTGAGGCGGAACGGGGTAACAGGAACAATGAAGCGCTGGTGAACCTGTACGACAACCTGTGCAAATTGCTGATCCGCCAAAGCGGCACACGGGCCAAATACGAAACGCTTACCCGCATCATCCGCGTATCGGCACACCTGGAAAATAAAAAGCATTACATGGATCCTTACCTCGATTACACCCGAAAACATTTCGAGGAGATCATCCAGGTGTTACCCGAACAGGCGCGTGACCTGAATTCGGCCATGGCCATGTACCTGAACCGGGAATCCTTACCGGTGCGGGTGGCATACCTGAACAAGGCCATGAATGAAGCGACCAGGGACCGGTCGCATAACGACCTGTCGCTTTTTAAAATCATTCATGCCGAATTATGCTGCGATGCCAACGATTATAACCAGGCCTTCACCCTGCTTGATGAGGCGGATTATATCCTCAGCAGAAGTAAAAATTCCGGCCAGCAGGGTGAGGTTATACTTCGTTCGGCATTAACCCGGTTTTATATCTGCACTTACCTGGCACTGAGCGGAAGAAGTCTGCCTGATCCCCGGCTTTTTTCTGAACTCATCGGCAAGGCCGCCTCCTCCGGTTCGAAACGCACAGACCTGAATATTACCGAAATGGAAATGCAGGCCCTGGATCATTTTGTTTTCGGCCGGTTCCATGAAGCCCGCAGCTTGTTTATTAAATGTGTCAGGGCCAGGGAGAACCAAAGCAGCCCGGTCAGTTTCCTGCTGGATGGATTCTTTCAGGAACTGTTGCGTAAAACACCTGATGCCGACCTGCTGCAATCCCGGATTCGCCAGCTGGATCAGTTGAAAGAAACTTTTTATTCCTCGCTGTGGGTGCGTATCCTCAAGGAAGCTATTGTGAAGCGCGAAGTTTACGGGGAACTCGTGCTTTAAGTTGTCCCGGAAACAACCGGAAAAAAAATCTCCTGCAGTCCACTTTTAAGGTTCCCATAACGTATGCTTTTCCGGAAATTTTCCAGGGCATTTATTATGACGATCCAAAAATAAGGTCTTTGCTGATTCAGCTATTTTTAACGACCCGGAAAATGATATTCCATTCCCACCATTTCCATTTCCGCTGAACTTCTTCCAGCCGGTATCCGTTGGCCCCCGCAATGGCTTTTATGACATCGATTTCACAATCATCCGAAAGTATCATATACACCTGGGTGTTATCTTTAAAAAACGGGTGAAGTGTCATAAAAAACCGTTTGAAATACCCGAGATCTTCCCCCGCAAACCAGGCTCTTTCGCTGTCATCACGGGGATTCCGCCGGAAATAGGGAGGATTGACCAGTATAAAATCAAACACGTCCGCCGGAATGGAACCAAAAAGGTCGCTTTCCAGGACAGCGATGTTTACCTTATTCAGTGTAGCATTCAGCCTGGTGTTCTCCACGGCCTGCCTGCTGATGTCACAGGCCGTAACGTGCGCTCCCCTGGAGGCTGCAAAAACCGATATCAAACCCGTTCCGCAGCCCGGCTCCAGTACCTTTTTGCCGGCGAGCGGTTTTTTTTCCAGGAACTCCAGCAACATCAGGGAACTGAAAAAGAAACCGGGGTGAAAGACACCCTTCCGGACCAGGATATCCAGGCCGCGGTAACGAAACGTACGTTCCTTTCTGGTATAATGCAACACCCAGGGCCTCCACGTAACCTGTACCAGTTTTTTCAGTACGCGGCGGAACATGGATGATGTTAAAAGCTGAGACTTACACCGAGGCTGGGAATAACAGGAAGCTGGTCCACACGGTGGTTGGTGATGCGGTTGATGTAAAAAATATTTTTCCGGTTCAGTGCATTGATGGCGCTGGCGTTGATTTCCAGGTTGCTGTTTTTGCCCAGTACAAAGGTGCGCTTAAGCGTCAGGTCGAGGCGGAAATAATTCGGAAGCCGTCCACCGTTGAGCTCTCCGTAAATAAGTCCCAGGTCACCGTTGGCATTCTGAATGTTTGTGTTCAGTCCGCCTTCAAACGTCAGGTATTCATAAAAGCCTCCTGTTTGTGTAAACGGAAAACCGGAACCGAAATTAAAACGGGTGCTGAATTCCCACAACAGGCTTTTTCCAAACGTATAGGATCCCACCATATTCAGGTTGTGCCTGCGGTCGAAGGTGGGCTGGTAGGAACGGATGCCGTCATTGCGAAGGACATTGGCCAGCGAATAAGCCACCCACAGGTAAACACGCTTGTAATCATATTTGACCAGGATGTCCAGGCCCTTCGCATCCCCGCTTTCCACGATGTAATTTTTCTTCAGGTAATCGGGCTTGCTGTTGTTGGCGGCATTATCTTCATACAATTTGTCGCGGTTGATGTTGGTCAGTTGATCGAATTTCTTGTAATACACTTCAATGTTGACATCAATATGCCGGGGCAGGTCGAATTCAACACCGAGTATGAGGTGGCGCGCCTTCTGCAGCCTGGAAGTAACCTTTTTTCCATCGAATTCCTTTTGCAGGTCATCGGGTCCGGAAAGAAATCCATAAAATAAATTCACCACATCCCTGTCGGAGGCCGTGCTCAGCAGGTTCTGGGAATAATATCCGCCCGCTGCTTTAAACCTCAGGAATCTGGCTGCATTCACCTTGATGCCCAGGCGTGGTTCGGGGGAAAGCTCGGCCAGTGAAGCATAATACTGCACCCGGAAACTGGGCTCCAGCACCACCCGTTCCCATACTTTTTTAAAACGGGCATAGGCGCCCAGTTCAGTCGTGTTTTCCTCCTGGGTGATGCGCCTGTTGGCCAGGTTGAAAAATTCGAAATTGGTTTTAAAACCGTTGACTTCCAGTCCGTATTTAAGCTCATCACGGCCAAAGAAATAATCAAAACCAAGCCCCAGGTTAAATCCGTTGATCAGGCTGCTCCGTGGTTTGGAATCTGCTTCATCCAGCGTGATCCTGTATTGGGAATAAGCAAAATTACCGTCAATCAGTACCGCTGAACTGCCGGGAACCATTACAAAGCTGGTTCCGAATCCCGTGTTGTTCCAGTTGTATTCGGCTATGTCGGTATACCGGACGTTATCCTGGAAATTAAATCCAAAAAGATTGATCTTACTCCCGTTGGGATTGTTAAAAACCACCTTGGCATAAAGATCACCGAAATTATAGGGAAGTCCGTTGGAGTCCACATAATTGTAAAGGGATTTGGAAGTCTGCCTCAGGTATGAAGCCTTTCCCGAAAGGATGAAGGAGGCCGATCCGCCATCATCCCGCTTGGCCTTGAAAATCGGGCCCTCTACCAGGAGCTTGGAGCTGAAAGGATTGACGGCAACTTTTCCGCTGTACCGTTTTTTATTGCCATCGCGGGTGCTGATATCCATCACCGATGAAATACGTCCTCCGTATTCGGCATTGAAACCGCCGGTGTACACATCGGCATTCCGGATGATGTCGGTATCAAAAACAGAAAACAGGCCGATGGAATGGAAAGGATTGTAGATGATCATGCCATCGAGCAATACCTTATTCTGAATAGGTGTGCCTCCGCGAATGTAAAGTTGTCCGCCCTGGTCGCCCGTGAAAACCACCCCGGGCAATACCTGGATAAACTGGGCCAAATCGGGCTCACCGCCCACCGAAGGAATGACCTTGATTTCACGGGGCGTTACCTTGGTTACCGACATCTTGACATCGCTTTTCTTTTCTGCGCTTTCCGCTGATATATCAATGGTTTTAATGTTGATCCCGCTCTTGACCACAAACAGTTTTTTGGTCAGGATTTCGTCGGCTTTGAGGGAAACGGGAATGGCCAGTGAATCATAGCCCAAAGCCTGCACGGACAGCTGGTAGTCGCCGGGCGGAATTTTTGTAATGGAGAAATATCCGTTAACATCGGTGGCCGATCCATACGTGGTGCCTTTTAAAAAGATGTTTGTGAACAACAAAGGTTCACCCGATTCCCTTTCATAAACGAAACCTCGTATACTGGCCGTCTGGGCCAACACAAGAGCAGAACAGGTACACAGGAAAAAGGACAGCAGGGTCCTTCTGAAGTTTTGCAGCATCATATCGCCGGGGTCGATTTTTTTGAAACGCGAAGTAATGCATATTTCCCGAAAAAGCACCAATAAAGCGTATGATTATATGCAGAAAAGTTAAAATTTCCGGGTATTTTACAAATGGATGACCTCAGGCTTTGCCCATTTTAACAATCCGTTCATAATCCTCACTGTTCAGGGGCATTACAGACAGGCGGCCGATGCGGACCAGGCCGATATGCAAAAGGGTTTTCTCAGCCTTGATTTCAGCCAGCGTCACCGGCCTGCCAAGCCGGCTCACGGGCTGCAGATCCACGGCCACCCATCGCCCGTCGGCGGTGGAAGGATCGGGATAGGTTTCCCGCGAAACCCGTGCAATTCCAACAACAGCCATCTCCCCGCTGCTATGGTATACCAAAACCAGGTCGCCCTTTTTCATGCCGTTCAGATGAATGCGTGCCGCATAGTTTCGCACACCCTCCCAAACCGTCTGACCATCTATTATTAACTGGTCAAAGGAATAAACGGAAGGCTCGGATTTAACTAACCAGTAATTCATGGTGGACTATTCAACTTGCGAAAATACAGAAATTTATTAGTGAGACTTCATTTTTGCAATACGCCATAGGCGTAGAAGCGAAAAGGATAGTCGAACAATCCCGCCTTTTGGCGGAAGGTATAATACCCAATAGCATGCTGCGGAAAATGGATCCCGGGCTTGCGCCGGGGTTCATACCTGTGATTTGACTTTTCCTATCCTGAAAAGGTCAACTGACCTGATGCATACAGGATTCAAATTTGTTTATCGTGAGGGATCAGGAGAATCATTTTTGATTACTTTTGACTGAACCTAATTTAAATCAATTACCATGAAAAATCAACTCCTTTCCATGATTACGCTGATGTGTTTTTCTTGCATCACATCCCTGCACGCCCAGGTTTATTCCGGGTGGGGTCTCAATCCCAACGGTTCCGTTTATGATACGATTAATTTCACGGGCGATACGCTCCGGTTCCAGTTCAGCAATATTCCTGCCGGGGCTTACGGGCAAGGCCGGCTGGTCATTTATTTCGAAGGCGACTTCAGTGACAATACGGAGTACCTGACCGTTAATTTTGCCGGTTCCACATCCGCCTCCAACGGCCCGTATGATTCCCTGGGCCTGGCCGGACCGAACAGCGCCCTGGTGAATTGCGCACCGGAGGATTCGAACGTGATGGCCTTCAGCGTGGATACCATCAATGCCTATGCACCCGACCTGGCCATCATTTTAATTCCCTCGGGCAATGTACAGACCTTCGTATGCACCCGTAACCGCGCCAGGGTTCACCTGGAATATACCTACTGTCCTTTTGGCATACCGGTCGAATTTGCCACCATCACCATACCGGATTCTGTCTTCTGTTCCCTGGACGGCCCCGTAACCCTTTCGGGAACACCGGCCGGCGGAGTTTTTTCAGGAGCGGGAACCAGCGGCGGCAGTTTTGATCCTTACGGGCTGGCGGCCGGCATCTACACCATTACGTATACGGCAGCCGATAGTATCGGTTGCTTTTCATCGGCATCCGCCACCGTTACCGTTCAGCCGACTCCGGATATTGCCGATACGGTCACCTGCCCGGGCATTCCGGTTACCCTGGACGGTACCTTCAGCAACCTGCTCTGGTTCAGTGATGCCGGGCTGACCAACCAGGTCGGTTCGGGAAGCACCTTTACCACCCCGCCGGCCTATGCCACGGCTTCCTATTATGCGCTTTACAGCTGCAACAATTATTATTTCCGCCTGGACACCCTGCTGGCCGACAGCATCAGCATCGTGGATAACAATGCCGTCGTCGGGGATGATGAAGGCGGTATAGCGGTGACGTCCCAGTATATTTATTACCGGGCCACCACCGGGACCATCCGGTATGATGCCGATCTTACCAATCCTTCCAACCCGCTGCCCCTGCGTGACGGCATGTTTTCCGATCTGGCCAGCGGGCAGCTCTATTCACTCTGGGATACCCAGGCCAATAACGATCCGGATGGCAATAACGGGTATTTTACAGCCAACGCACTCATCGCTCTGAATACGGACCTGTCGTTCGGCCAGGACCTCATCAGTCTTTCCCAGCCCATTGACCTGGGACTGGACAATTATTTCATGAACGGAATTTTTGCCGGTGCGGGTGTCGTTGGCCTTTACAGCGGGAATACCAATCATTTCTATGCGGTGAACCTCTGCAACGGAAACGTGACCGACCTGGGTGAAAACAGCAGTCCGAAATTCGAAGGTACGGAAAGCTGGGCCGTATGGGGCGTTCTGGAATATGACGGCACGGATTATTCCATAATTTTCCGCGACAGCCTGGATGATGACATGCACCGGATGGTGCTTCCGGCGGGAGCGGTTACCTCCGTCGGCACCTTCCCTTCCGGCCTGGCTGATCTGGCCTGCATGACCTACAGCCCCTGGAATAAAAACTGGTATTTCCATTTTGAAGGCGTCAGCGGAGCCCTGGGCGGAACGGCCGAATCAACGGGCTATGCCAATGCATCGGATTCCCTGTCGCTGTTGCCGGGAGGTTCGGTCAGCTGCGCGCAGGAAATCACGGTATTCGTCAACAATGCCGATCTCGGGCCGGATACGGCATTGTGCCAGCAGAACTACACGCTCTTTGCCGGCCTGGGCTATTCCAGTTACACCTGGAACGGTATCAATTCCAATTTTAACAGTTATACCGCTTCGAATACAGATACCGTTATCTTTCAGGGCCTTTACCAGGACGGCTGCAATCACCTGGACACGGTGATCATCACCATGAATGTATATCCCGTGGTGGACCTCGGCGGGGACATTACGGACTGCGGCGGGCCGGTAACCCTGGATGCCAGCAACCCGGGGGCGGTTTATGTCTGGAGCGATGCCAGTACATCCCAGACCCTGCAGGTGAGCGCTTCAGGAACATATACGGTTACAGTTACTGACAGCAACGGCTGTTCTTCCAGCGATGACAACCAGGTGACCATCCATCCGTTGCCTGCCGTCACCGCGACCCTGAACCCGGCCCTGGTATGCATCAACTGGGCGCCTTTTGTCTTAACCGGCGGCAGCCCTGCCGGCGGAACATGGTCAGGCACTGCCGTCAGCAACGGCTCCTTCATCCCTTCCTTCGCCGGTACGGGATCGTTTCCGTTAACCTATACGGTGGTGGATTCAAACGGCTGCCCGGGCAGCGCCACCCAGAGCATCACGGTGGATGCCTGTACGGGCATTGCTGATCCCGGTCAACGCCTGTTCCTGACCGTCATGCCAAACCCGGGAAACGGCCTGTTTATGCTGCAGTCAGGATATCCCGGTACGAAAAATCTCCGGGTTGAAACGACGGATATCAGTGGAAAAACGGTGGCGGCCGCCATCCTGGAAATGAAGGCCGGTGTGTCCAGTACCCTCGACCTGACCGGATTGCCGGCCGGTATTTATACCCTGACGGCCTTTGGTGAAAAACAAATACAGCATATCAGGCTGGTGATTCAGCGTTAAAAAAACGCCTTATCTAAATCCCGGGGTATGTACGATACTCCGGGATCTTATTTCATTACCGGAAGAGCTGCGCAGCAGCAAGCGTCTCAACTCCAGGCGAAGGGATCGTTGAACAGGCCCATAGAAGACCTTTGCAGTAAGCTTAATTGCACATGCAATGGGCAACAGGTTTATTCAATTCGACTGGACTTTTACAAGGACAAAGTCCGAAGTGAAAGTCTTAG
>CAYWHE010000019.1:0-30243 GCA_964458125.1 uncultured Flavobacteriaceae bacterium
AGGGAAAACAGGTTTTTCATGTTATTTTATGTTTAAATGATAACTCTGGTTATACAGGTTTGCCATTTCAACTAGTAAAAAACAGGTCAACGGTGATAGAAATGTAACCCAAAGATATAATTTTATATATCCTGGCAATAAAATGGAATCATTTTAACCGACTGTCCGGTTTTTTATCGACATAATACCGGACCATGGGCCTGTTTTTTGAGGTGCGGTCTGCAATTTCAAACCCTGCCCGTTCGAATGATTTATAGAGGCCTGTCCAGGCAAATGCATCGGGAATTTTGGCCTGGGTTGGTACGACGGGATAGGCTTCAATTAGTTTAATTCCCTGCTCACGGGCAAACTTAATCACGCCTTTTAAAAGTTCAACCGAAACGCCTTTCCGCCTGAAGTCCTTTGCAATAAAGGTGCAGGGTATGGACCAAACGGATTGTTCATCAATACGCTTATGCACCCTGGATTTTTCAAGTTTTAGAAAATCTTCCCTTGGTGCAAATGCGCACCAGGCAATCGGGATGTCTTCATAAAAGGCAAGCAGGCCGGTGGGTCGGTTCGACCAGACCAGTTGTTTGATGGCATTTTTGTTGCCCTCATTCGCTTTTCCTTCCTCAAAATCCGTTTTACTTAACCGGAAATACATGCACCAGCAATTGCCACACGCTCCATTAATTCCAAAAAGTTCGGTGAATTTGTTCCAGTTGTTCCTGGTCAACGGCTCAAAGGTTAAACCAGTAAAAAAGTCATGGTCGGTTTTCAGGTTTTTCATGTCGAATCCTTGTTTGAACACTGTGGCTGCTTACCGGAATAATCTGCAGCCAGAAGTATTTCCCTGTTTTGATAAAGAATTAAAGCTACGGATAATCATGTTTCTGCAGGTCAGTCAATTTCCTCCTGTTTAATCCGGACACCAAACAGCAGCCAGAATGCCCAGAGCAGAACAGTTATGAAGGCAATGCTGAGCGGGAACCAAATGGCAAAAATGGAAAAAAGTGAATAAATTATAATGGAGAAGAGGCCGTACTTTCTGTTTTTGCGGATTTCACGGGTTGCTTTTTCGTTTTTACTTAACTTATTTTGAAGTACGGCCGAGAATGTAAAATACCAGCCAAGAGCCATCAACACAATAGTCGAATTATAAAGAATCACCGCCGGAGCGGCATGATCAGTCAATAAATACTCTCCTGATAATGCGGTCGGGAAGGGCAAAAATACAACAGCCAGCAATATGATTCCATTGGCGTAAGCAAAGGAGGGCGATGATCCTTTTATCAGTTTAAACGCCTGGTGATGATTGTACCAGGTAATAAAAATAATCGTAAAACTTAAAACAAAAGCAGCTATGGCAGGAACTAAATGCTGCAGCGCCAGCCAGAAACCGGCCGTAGAAGTGATTTCTGCTGTTGAAGGGATTTTTATGTCAATGATCAGTAGCGTTAACGCTATTGCAAATACGCCATCACTAAAGGCTTCCAGTCGTGCGTTGGGGTTTGTTTCTGCCATGTCTGAATTCGTGATAAGTGGAAACATTTACTGGTCTGAAATCAACCTGTCTGACCATCCGGAGCAGGTTGGTCTCCCGGCCCGGAACAAATATAAAAATTCTGTTGAGGAAAATAAATGAATTAAATTTTCGAGACTGTTTTCAATCCATTTAAATAATGACTCTTTTATGGGGATAAGGGCTTCATCCTTTGTCTGTGCTGCGGGCTTGACCCTCCGGATAATGGGTCATACAGTTACCCTGTTTCAATAGTCAAAGAGGTTTTGATTTCCAGGTCATTCTTCTGCAAGTCAGGCTATCCTGTTTGTGATTCTGTTTTTCTGTTACAAATCAATGATCGGTTCTTCTTTTGTAATGCCGGATAGTAAATATAGCAACCGTTAAGTACGGAATGGTTGAAAATATAATCAGGATATTTAAACTGATCAGGCCAATTATAAACATGAACCCCAGCAATATTCCCAGGCATCCAATGCCGATAAAGGTCATCAATTTACCTGTTTTCTTTTGAAAAAGCGTCATAAGCAATAATAATTGTCCGGTTAAGGGCAATAAAATAAATGGATGAATGACGGAGAGAGGGTCGGTCAAAAATTTCGGGAAAATTTCAGCCTCCGCCTGAAACAGGAACATGTGGCTGTTGCCGCCCCATTCCAGGTAACCGAGGAGAGATGTAAGTATTAATAGGAAATTGAGAATTTTTGCCTTCAACGTATTAAATCAGGTTTTACTGTTCTTTGTGAGTTCAGGTTGTTAATTTTGGTTTTGCCGGGTTACCAGGATTTTATCTATTCTCCTTCCATCCATGTCAATGATCTCCAGCACTAAATTATTCCACATCATTTGGTATCCCGTTTCCGGAATTTTTTTAGCCGTATAAAAAAGTAGTCCGCCAAGGGTATTTATATGGTTTAACGATTCATCCCTCGACATGTCAATTTCAAAGTACCTTGCAAACTCAGGTAATGGCAATGAGGCATCCACAAGAAAGGAACCATCGGCACGGGGAATGATCTCCATGTTTTCATGCAGACCCTTGGCAAAATCACCAACTAAGGCATCAATTAAATCATTCATCGTGAGCAATCCCTGTATGCCGCCGAACTCATCCACAATTAGGGCAATATTTTGCCTGGTTTCGCGAAGTTTGTCAAGTGCTTTATAGGCCGAAATATTTTCGGTCAGGAAAAGGGCCGGGGTCATAATATTTTGCAAGTCATACACCTCATTCTTTAATAAAGAGTTCAACATGTCTTTGGTGTGAAGCATGCCGGATACATGGTCCAGGTTTTCTCTGGAAACCGGAAAGGATTTGTGCAGGGAATTGGCTATTTGCAGCCGGATGGTTTCAAACGGCTCATTTTCATTCAGCCATTCAATATCCTGTCGTTGGGTCATAAGTGATTTTACTTTTCTGTCTCCCAGATGAAACACATTATCTACAATATCCTGTTCCCGTTCCTGCACAACCCCGGATTCAGTTCCTTCCTGTATGATGGCTTTAATTTCTTCTTCGGTTACCTGGTTTTCCCCGGACTGTTTAATATGGAGCAGCTTAATAATTAAATCAGAGGTGAACGTTAATAGCCAAATGAAAGGCGCTGCAATAACTGAAATCCAGTACATCGGATAGGATAACAGTCTGGAAATGGTTTCAGGCCTGGTCAATCCGATGCGTTTGGGTACAAGTTCGCCAAGTACCAGCGAAAAAAATGTAAGTACAATTACAATAATGGTAACGGCCAATGTTTCACTGTAAGGGCGAAGTGCAGCATAATTATTTATTATACGCTGAAGGTCCTCTTCAATTTTCTGACCGCTGTAAATGCCTGTCAGGATTCCAATAAGTGTAATTCCTATCTGAACCGTTGATAGAAATTTGCCCGGATTTTGTGATAATTCAAGTGCTTTTTTTGCGGTCCGGTCCCCATGCTTTGCGGCTCTTTCCAACCTGGCTTTTTTGGTTGAAACCATCGCAATTTCCGACATGGCAAATATGCCATTAAGAACGATCAGGAGAAGAATTATCAGTATTTCCACCAGGTTTTTTATCGGATTAATTCGGAAATTTATTCAGGATTCTGAGGTTGAATGCGTCGCTTAACACCGGCGTAAGCCGGTTTGAGGAATTTTGATGGAATGGTTTACTTTCGTTTTGTTGGCTGAAGCTGCAAAAATAAATTAAAAGCCAAACCCGTTTTGATAAATGGTTGGAAATTAATTTACACTTTCGTGAAAAGCACCTCCACTGGCGTAATACCGGGCATATGGGCAAGGCTGATATGGACATTTCGTTGCGATTACTGTTACGCCGCTTCGGCAATTTGTTTCAGACCTTGTTAAGCTGGATTTTCCTCACCCAGAGGTTCTTCCTGAACGTTACCAGGTCTGTTGTCAGATTCTATGATTTCAAGTTTGGTAGTTCCGTAGTCTTTTGTCAAAATATACTTCATGATCAAATTGTTTACGGTTTTTATTCCAGATCAGGTCGCGGTATAAATAAGCTTTACTGAATTAATTTCCATACCCCTTTGCTTGCAGCGGAACTTTGATCCAGCGCTTCCCCCGGGGTCATACCCTTGATTTTATGGAATGTCTGGCACTTTACCCCATTGTTCAGCTGTTTTTCCTGCCCGGGCTGTCCTAGACCTGATGTCGCTGCCAATTTTCCATTCGGTTAATAATTCGCTTCCATACTGCCCTTGTTTTACATATTCAGGTTTTGTCAGGAAATACCTGTTTAGTTCTTTTTTCCATCTCAGCAGCAATCGACTTTCCATTTTCACCCTGTTCCCGGAGTTTTTCTATAATATGGTGATAACTCTCCTCATCCCTGTCCTGACTTAATTTGAATACGGTGTCTATTTCTTTTACTTCAATTTCAAAGGCTACAATTGCCTTCATTAATTTTTGCGTATACCCCGATGGAAGGTTGTCGAAAATTGTGGTTGATTGTTGATTGTGGTTTTCAAAATGAAGCGTTGTCATTCGCAATACATCAATTAGCGCATTCTCATCCAGGAACCGGACTATGCCTTTGACATGAACGCTCATGAAGTTCCAGGTGGAAGGCGTATGGGGATTGCTATACCATGTGCCGCTTACATAAGTGTGAGGCCCGGTGAAAACCACCAGTACGTTTTCATTGTGCAGGAAAGCTTTATGGTGGTCGGTGTTTCTCATGATATGTCCCCTTACTATTTTCCTGCCTCCGGTTTCTTCAATAAAAACCGGTACCTGTGTGGCGACCGGTTTGTTTTCTGAATCACATCCGGTAAGAAAAGCAAATGGATAACGATCAATAAATTCCTTTATTTCCAGCTCATTACTGGCTTTGTGATACGGGAGGTCATACATCTTAACGGGTAATTTGAATGGTATTCATATGGAAGATAGTAAATGTTGGAATATCCTTAAATCCAACCTTGAAGAGCACTGAGAATTGATTGGTTCAGGATTCAATTTATCAATAATACCCCTTTTAATTCAATTCGACTTGACTTTTACAAGGACAAAGTCCGCAGTGAAAGTCTTAGTCGAATGAATCCCGGTCGTGAAGCGAATCGGGATGGATCAAGTGCTTGCCCTGGGATTCATACCCTTGATTTTTTAACAGGAGATTAGGCTTCCGTTTTTTCAAAATTAATAAATTTTGCAAGAGGACGGCCATGGAGGTAAAATATCATGAATACCCTGGTTTGAATGCCGATATGGGAAAACAGCCATTATCCTGCGGCTAATTTGAATTTTGCAAGCTTAAACAGTGGGGCTAACAGTATTTCCGGATGTTTTTAAAAGCAGCCGGGTAATCCCGGAACCCGAAGAAAACCTGGAATATTCAGATGTTTACCCTGGTTATTTCTTCCCGCCGGCGGCATAGAGCAGCACATCTTTTTCCGTTATATTTTTATCGCAGAGGATGACGAGTCTTTCCACTACGTTGCGGAGTTCCCGTATGTTGCCTGTCCAGTTTACTTTTTGAAGTTCGACCAGTGCTTCCTTTGAAAAGGATTTCACGGGCATGTTGTAATCCTCGCAGATTTCCTTGAGGAAATATTCTGCCAGCAATGGAATATCATCGCGCCTGTCGTTCAGGGAAGGCACATGAATGAGGATGACGCTGAGACGGTGGTAGAGGTCCTCCCGGAAATGATTCTGTTCAATTTCTTTTTGCAGGTCCTTGTTGGTAGCGGCAATCACCCTGACATTGACGGTAAACTCTTTTTCCCCCCCGACGCGGGTAATTTTTCCGTCCTGCAGTGCCCGCAGTACCTTGGCCTGGGCTGCATGTCCCATGTCTCCGATTTCATCCAGGAACAGGGTGCCCCCGTTGGCCTGTTCAAATTTACCTATACGTTGTTTAATGGCCGAAGTAAAGGATCCTTTTTCATGCCCGAAGAGTTCACTCTCGATGAGTTCGGATGGGATGGCGGCACAGTTCACTTCCACCAGCGGTGCCGAAGAACGGTTGCTTTGTTCGTGGATCAGACGGGCCACCAGTTCCTTGCCGGTTCCGTTTTCGCCGGTGATCAGCACCCGGGCCTCCGTGGGCGCGATGCGGGTGATCATTTTCCTGATGTTTACAATGGGTTCCGATTCCCCGATCATAGGCGTGTTGCGCGTCATTTTCTTTTTCAGCGCTTTGGTTTCGGTGATCAGGGAAGAGCGGTCCAATGCATTGCGCAGGGTGATAAAAAGCCGGTTCAGGTCAAGGGGTTTGGAGATAAAGTCAAAGGCTCCTTTCTTGATTGCCTCCACCGCCGTATCGATATTGCCATGCCCGGAAATCATCACGACGGGCACATCCGGGCATTTCTCCTGCAGTTTCTCCAGCACCTCCAAGCCATCCATCTTCGGCATTTTGATGTCGCAAAGAATCAGGTCGTATTTTTCCTTTTCCGCTTTTGATATTCCTTCGCTTCCTTCGGCGGCTTCTTCCACCTGGTAATGTTCATATTCCAGGATTTCCTTCAGGGTGCTCCGGATGCTTTTTTCATCATCGATAATCAGTACTTTGGGCATTTTTTGGTTGTGCATGAATTCAGTTCAGATTTTTCCTTTTGTTAATATTCTCCACATGATACCTTCTTTCAGCGCATAGGTGGAGAGCTGGAATTGCGATGGCTTGAATTTCTCCAGCACATAGGTCAGCAGCAGGGAGGCCATTACAATCATATCGGCACGCATGGCCGGAAGTCCTTTCATCCGGCCTCGTTCTTCAGCCGTGGAATAGACCAGGTCCAGGTGAAGCTTTTTGTAATCTTCCAGGCGGAAGATGTAGGATGTTTTGTTTTTCAGGATGGAGGGGGTGTTGTTCCTCCAGCCGATCATTTCGGCAAAGGTATCAAAAGAACCCGATGAGCCCGTGAGGGAAACGGGTCCGTATTCCTTCAAAGCCAGCGGCAGTAGCCTGAGTTCCCTCGCCAGGAATTTACGGATGTCACCGATTTGTTGACTGCTGATGGGATCGAATGGTTTAAACCGGTCCAGCAGCAGTGCAGCTCCGAGTGGGAAGCTGTGTTTCCAGGAAATCTTTTTTCCGTTGGCAATGATGAATTCCAGGCTGCCTCCTCCGATGTCCATGATGAGTGTTTTATCTTCGCCAAGCCGAACAGCCTGTTTAACTCCGTCATAGATCAGGGAGGCCTCTTTCAGTCCATGAATGAGCGTGACGGTGATACCCGTTTTTTCCCGGATGGCCTCGAGGAAGGCTTTTTTGTTGGAGGCGTTCCGGATGGCTGCAGTTCCGGTGGCTATAATTTTGCCGGGCTTGTATTGGTCCAGTTTCTTTTTAAACTGTTTCATGGTACGCAATCCGCGTTGAAAGGGCTTTTTAGAAATGGTGCCTGAGGCAATTCCCCCTTCGCCAAGCTTTACGGGTGCAGTGACGGCATACAGGGTTTTTACCTTCCCGTTGATCCGTTCCACAATGTCCAGGTGAAACGTATTCGTACCAAGATCCATGACGGCTATTCGCATGATGACCGGGAATGAAACATTCAGTCTTTATAAAACAGCCACTTGCCCAGTTCCTTCCAGGAGGCTTTCTTGCCATACATCAGGATGCCTGTCCGGTATATGCGTGCGGCCATCCAGGTGGTGAAGATAAAACCAAGGATGAGCAGCAGCATGGACAGAACCAGTTCCCATGCGGGTACGCCAAATGGCAACCTGCCCATCATCACAATGGGGGAGGTGAAGGGGATAAAGGAAAGCCAGTATCCAAACGGACTTTCCGGGTTGTTCAGCATGCCGATGAGGGCGAAATATCCCAGCATCAGGGGCATGATCAGGGGCATCATGAATTGCTGCGTATCCGTTTCGCTGTCAATGGCCGATCCGATGGCGGCAAAAAGCGAGGCATAAAACAGGTAACCGCCCAGGAAATAAAACAGAAAGCAGCCAATGATCTGCGCAAGCGGTAAAGTAGCGATGGCCCGCTTGATGGAATCCATTTGTCCGCCTGCATCGATGGTTGTGGTTTGAACCTGCACATGCAGCTCATCTGAACCTTCGTCATGCGCCTGTTCCACCCGGCTTGATTTGAAAAGGTTTCCCTTTTGCTGGCCTCCGAAAAAAGCCGGGACAAAGGAGACCACCACAGCGCTGAGTATGAACCAGAGCAGGAATTGCGTGAGGCCTACCAGTGCAATGCCGATGATTTTTCCCATCATGAGCTGGAAAGGTTTTACCGAAGAGATAATCACCTCCACGATGCGGCTTGTTTTTTCCTCAATGACCCCGCGCATGACCTGTATGCCGTAGAGGAAGGTAAACATGAACATCATCAGTCCACCTGCGAAACCGATCATACTGGTGATTTCCACGCTGCTGTCCTCTTCACCCTGTTCGGTGAGGAGCCTGGTGCGCACATGAACCCGGGTTTTTATGTTCTTCAGCGTGTTCTTGTCGAAGTCCGCCGGGTCCACATGGGCCAGGGCTTCATTGAGTTTGATGTCTTCCAGTTCTTTTTCAAGACGGTTTTCCACCCGGTCAACCACATCCAGGCCTGGTTGTTTTTTCGCATAGAACATGGCCCCGTCGGGGTTTTTAACGAAGTTTTCCGGTACATAGAGGATACCGGCATAGACTTCCGGATCGAACAGTTCCTTGGCGGTCTGAACAGGGGTGCTGTCCGGCTCAAAAATCATGTTGCCACTTTTTGAAAACTTGGAGGCGAACATACCGGATTCATCAATCAGTTTGATTTTTTTAACCGTATCACCGGCGCTCACAATCATGTAAATGCCGAATCCGTATATGCCGCCGAAGAGCAGGGGACCGAGGATGGTCATGAGGATGAACGATTTTTTCCGGACACGGGTCATATATTCCCGTTGTATGATGAGCCAAATTTTATTCATGATCGGGGTTTTTAATTGGCAGACTCCACCTGTGAGATAAAAATATCATTCATGCCAGGTATGACTTCCCTGAAGGACATGACTTGTATATGGGGAAGCAAGGCATGCAGGAGTTCGTTGGTGGTCTGATTTCCTTCCGCCTTGACACGGGCCAGCATCACCCCGTCATGAGCCTCGTTGGCGAGTAACGTGTAACCGGCCCACAACCCGGTGGCGAAGGCTACCTGATTCCCGGTGTATTCAATTTCATACGTGTTGCTTTTAAATTGTCTTCGTATATCCCTGACCGGACCTTCCAGGATTTTTTTCGATTTGTTGATCAGGACGATGTGGCTGCAAAGTTCTTCCACCGATTCCATCCGGTGGGTGGACAGGATGATGCTGCTGCCCTTGTCGCGCATGGCCAGCAGTTCGTCCCGGATCAGGTTGGCGTTGATGGGATCGAACCCGGTAAAAGGTTCATCCAGTATGAGCAGCCGGGGTTCATGTAAAACCGTGACGATAAACTGCACCTTTTGCTGCATGCCCTTACTCAGCTCTTCGACCTTTTTTCTCCACCAGGGACGTATTTCAAACTTGTCAAACCACAGTTTAAGCCTGGCAATGGCCTCGTGTCGGCTTAGACCTTTCAGCCGGGCCAGGTACAGGGCCTGTTCACCCACTTCCATTTTTTTATAAAGGCCCCGCTCTTCAGGCAGGTAACCGATTCGGCTGATATGATGCGGGCTCAGCGGCTGCCCGTCAAACAGCACCTGCCCGCTGTCAGGCCCGGTAATCTGGTTGATGATGCGGATCAGGGAAGTCTTGCCGGCCCCGTTGGGACCCAGCAGCCCGAATATGCTTCCTTCGGGAACCTCCATGCTGACATCATCCAAAGCCTTGTGTGATGCATAATTCTTGGTGATGTTCCGTATGCTGATAACTGACATTCCTGTTTTGGTTTGGGTCAAAAATAAAAAAATTAACCTTAATGAAACACGAAGTGCCAATTTCCGGATTCCGTGAAAGCTGACTTTAAATCAGCCTCCGTTTGGCCATTCGCTGAAGCATTGCCCGATATTGGAAATCATGGAAACCGGTTCAGGGCCACGGAAAAAAACAATAAAAACAAACAACATGCCTGGCCTGAAAGGCAAGTTGAAGCAGGGATTCTTTTCAGGTTGAACGGGAGAAGCTGTTGCCGGCCGGAATCCTTTTATAAACCAGTTCCAGGCGATCTGAATAAATCCGGAAAAAAATTCCGCTTAATTGAAGTACTCCTTCATTCTTTCAAAGAAACTCTTATCGCCTTTTCCGGGATGGGGCTTGAAGTTGTGGGAATCGCGAAGTTTTTCAAGGATCTTTTTTTCTTCTGCAGTCAGGTGTTGCGGGGTCCATACATTGATATTGACCAGCAGGTCGCCTTTATGGTAACTGTTCACTTCAGGCAGGCCTTTTCCCTTCAGGCGCAGTACCCGGCCACCCTGCGTACCCGGGTCAATTTTAATTTTAGCTTTTCCTTCTATGGTTGGAATTTCAACCGTAGTGCCCAGGGAGGCATCTGCAAAGCTGATGTAAAGATCGTACAGCAGGTTGTTACCGTCCCGTTTTAATTTCTCGTCCTCCACCTCTTCAATGGCGATGATCAGGTCGCCCGGGATGCCTCCGCGCGGAGCCGCATTGCCTTTGCCGCTGACGGAAAGCTGCATGCCGTCACCCACGCCGGCGGGAATGTTGATCGAAATCATATCTTCTCCGTGCTGTATACCTTCTCCATGGCACGTCTTGCATTTTTGCGCTATGGTCTGACCTTCACCGTTGCAGGTGGGGCAGGTGGAAGTGGTCTGCATTTGCCCGAGTATGGTATTGGTAACCCTGCGGATATGTCCCGATCCATGGCAGGTTGAGCAGGTCTGGAAGGAAGATGCGCTCTGAGCCCCGCTGCCGTTACAGGTTGCGCAGGGAATGGATTTGTTGACTTTAATCTTTTTTTCAATACCGTGGGCGATTTCTTCCAGGGTCAGTTTCACCTTGATGCGGAGATTGGCGCCCCGTACCCCGTTTCGCCTGCCTCCATTGGAACCACCCCCTCCAAAAAAACTTTCAAAAGGATGCTGACCGCCGAATATATCCCCGAAGTTGGAAAAGATGTCTTCCATGTTCATGCCTCCTCCGAAACCTGCTCCAGCAGCTCCTCCTCCAACACCCTGATGCCCGAACTGGTCATACCGTTTGCGCTTTTCCGGATTGCTGACCACCTCGTAAGCCTCGGCTGCTTCCTTGAATTTTTCTTCCGCCGCCTTATCTCCTGGATTCTTATCCGGGTGAAATTTTAAAGCCATCTGACGGTATGCTTTTTTTATTTCCGTTTCACTGGCATTTTTGGCAACACCCAGCACTTCGTAATAATCTCTTTTTGACATGGTAAAAAACAGCTTTTTTGCCCTCTTATATTTAATTTCCGACAATCACCTTGGCATGCCGGATCACTTTCCCGTTCAGGTAGTAGCCTTTCTCCGCCTCATCCATGACGATTCCTTTCTGTTGATCCGGAACGGGAATATTGGTTATTGCATCGTGGAGATCGGTATCGAAAGGTTTCCCGACCGATTCCATGACACTCAGTCCTCTTAGCTCCAGGGTCAACTTCAATTTCTGGTGGATGAGCTGCATGCCCTCTTTGATAGCCGGATCGACAGATCCTGTATTTTTCAGGGCCCTGTCAAAGTCATCCAGTACGGGTAGGATGGAAGCGATGATATCTTCCCCGGCCGTTTTAATCAGGTCGGCACGTTCGCGCAGGTTTCGCTTTTTATAATTTTCGAATTCCGCCAAAAGTCTCAGGAGTTTATCCTTTTCTTCTGAAATTTCGGCCTCCAGTTTGCCGATATGCTCGGAATCGACCTGTTGCAGGTTTTCATCCAGGCTCCCTTCCTGCCTGCCGGTCTTTTTTTCATTCATGATTTCACTCAGTCCTTCGGCTTCATTGCCGGTATTTTGCTCCTTTCCGCCTGCTGTCCGGGCAGTTTCCTGTTGGGTGTTCATTTGGTTATCAGATACTTTTTTTTTATTAAAGAGTTTCATTGCAGTGGATATTCGTTTCATAAAGGCTGCAAAAGCGCCTCGCCCTGCTCAAACATTCTGCCAAAGGGGTTTGTTTGTCAAAATGGCACGCAAAAGTATAAAAAAAGGACAGATGCCCTATATTTCAAAGGCATCTGTCCTTAAATAATTGAAAGCTGCTGACTATTCAGACAGTAATTTTTCAATGGCTGCATCCAAAGCCGGGCCGCGAAGATTTTTGGCAACGATTACCCCGTTTTGGTCAAGCAAATAATTCATGGGAATGGAATTCACTCCATAAATGGCTGCAGGTTTGGATTGCCATCCTCCCAGGTCGCTGACATGGTTGGGCCAGGCAAGATTGTCTTTGGCAATGGCTTTCATCCAGGAATCTTTATCCTTATCCAGGGATACGCTGTAAACGGTAAATCCTTTTGCTTTTTTAAATTTTGTGTCTTTGTATTTGTTGTAGGCCTGCACGACGCTGGGGTTTTCCATCCGGCAGGGGCCGCACCAGGAAGCCCAGAAATCGATCAATACAATTTTTCCTTTTAAGGAGGAGAGGGATATTGTTTTTCCTTCCGGGCTTGAAAAAGCCAGATCAATGGCTTTGTCTCCGATATTGGTACCCGTCCTGGCCTGCGGGTTCGTTTCGTATATGAAACCGAAGGCAAAAGTGGCGAAACAGATAATCAGCAATACAAAATTCAGTTTTTTCATGTTTTTAATTTTGATGGTGTGCGCTTAGCAAATTTAGTACCAAGTAAGACATTAAAATGTTACGTTAAATTCTTTTTATTTGAGCGCCCAGTTTATTGAGGCGAACGTCAATTTCCTGGTAGCCGCGGTCGATTTGTTCAATATTATGGATGATGCTTTTTCCCTTGGCTGAGAGCGCTGCAATCAACAGGGCAACACCGGCCCGGATATCGGGGGAGGTCATCTGTATGCCGCGCAGATCGTGGTCTCTGTTCAGGCCGATCACCGTTGCCCGGTGGGGGTCGCAAAGAATGATTTGGGCGCCCATATCAATGAGCTTATCCACGAAGAACAAACGGCTTTCAAACATCTTCTGATGAATCATCACCGTTCCTTTGGCCTGGGTGGCGGTAACCAGCACCACGCTTAGCAGGTCGGGTGTAAATCCGGGCCAGATGGCATCGGCAATGGTGAGAATGGAACCGTCTATAAAGGTGTCTATTTCATAATGTTCCTGGGCCGGAATATAAATATCGTCATTTCGGAACTCCATTTTGATCCCCAGCCGCTGAAAAACGCCAGGAATCACACCTAAATGTGGTAAGCCGCAGTTTTTTATGGTGATTTCCGATTTGGTCATGGCTGCCAGGCCGATAAAACTGCCGATTTCAATCATGTCGGGCAGAAGCCTGTGTTCACAGCCGCCAAGGCTTTCCACCCCTTCAATCGTGAGCAGGTTTGATCCTGTCCCGGATATCCTGGCGCCCATGGAAATCAACATCTTGCACAATTGCTGGATGTAAGGTTCGCAGGCTGCATTGTAAATGGTAGTGGTTCCTTTGGCCAGCACCGCAGCCATGATGATATTGGCGGTTCCGGTTACAGAGGCTTCATCGAGCAGCATGTCGGTACCTTTGAGGACTGCGGCCTCAACCGTATAGAAATTATCTTCCGAATCAAAATCAAAGGTGGCTCCCAGTTTCTGAAATCCGATGAAGTGGGTATCCAGCCTTCTTCTTCCGATCTTGTCACCACCCGGACGGGGAATATGAGCTTTGCCAAACCGGGCCAGCAGCGGTCCCACGATCATGATCGACCCCCTGAGGGCTGAAGCCTCCCTGGCAAAGGCCGGTGTGTCCATATAGGCTAAATCCACCCGGTCGGCCTGGAAGGTATAGGTACCGGGCTCCGGGTGTGTCATTCTGACGCCCATATGACCAAGCAACTCGATCAGTTTATTGACATCACGGATATCGGGAATATTCCGGATGGTCACCATTCCGGGGGTCAGCAAAACGGCGCAAATCACCTGAAGGGCTTCGTTTTTTGCGCCCTGTGGGGTAATTTCTCCCTTCAGGGTGACCCCTCCCGTAACTTCAAAACTGCTTCCCGCTGATTTGGGTGGCACGGCCGGACTAATTTTTTCGGCTTCGGTAATTGGCATTGGCCCTCGGTTTTAAATTTTTTGTCCGGTGGCTGGTGGTTTTCCTGGCAGTGGTTGTTTTCATGGAAACCATTTCAACCGGTTGTTGTAATTTTAAATTTTCGGGGATCTCAATTTTTCCTTTTGCCAGCTCGATCAGTTGATCGAAAATGGTTTCATCGGCTACCGAATCGCGGTTCCAGTTGACATAAGACTGCTTCATAAAGTTGGCTACTGCAGTGATCATGTAGGTTTTATCCGGTCCGTTTTCCATTTTCGTAATCTCCTCAATGACCAGTTCCATGGTTCGCCCGTAATGCTTATACCTGATTTTATTGCTGGGATAGGCAACATGTTCGGGTTTCTTGTGAACAGACTGTTCGGTAGGCTTGGGAAACGGGGAGTCCACATCCAGTTTAAAGTTGGATATGATAAACAGGTGATCCCAAAGTTTTTGCTTGTAATCGGTGATTTCCCTGAGCTGGGGATTTAATATGGCCATGACGCTGATAATGGCATTGGCCAGCCTGTTTCGCTCCTCCCGGTCCTCCAGTTCAATGGCATATTCAATAAGTTTCTGCACATTCCGTCCGTATTCGGGTATGGTCAGATAGTTCCGGCTGGTGTTATACTCCATGTAGGATTTGATTTAGTAAAGTGCAAAAGTAACCATTTTTTACTGCCGGTCAACCGTTCCGCTGCCTACGTCCATGCATTTTATCAACAAAAACAAGGAAGGTCCGCGAAAAGGGTGTGGGAATGACTGCTTTTCACCCATCCATTGCTGTCACCCGGCATTGGAAATCCGGAAATGGCCAAATATTTTTGTTGATGGAATTTACACCCTTTTACTTTGCAGTTAACCGTGGATGATTTCATGATTAACTAAAACAAAGACTCATGTTACTGAATGAATTTTCACAGAATTATTTTAAGCCTTCCGGAGAAGGTCAGGACCATCTGATGAACCAGTTCCTGAAGATGCGTGCCATGCAGGGCATTCCTCACCGTCTCCGCATCCTGCGTGCACTGGCAAAAACAAGACATTACACCCATTCCGTGTACCCTCCGGGATGGAAATTTGAATAAGTTCTTATTACTCTTCGTAACCAATGGTGTGGCCGCTTTCCTCAGGGGAAAGGGGCTTTTTTTATGGAAATTTTCCTGACCCGGCACCTGCTGCAGGCCTGTTCATGCCCTGACCGGCTGTCCGGCAGGGAAAGTACCCGTATTTTACTCCTTCGCCGGTAACCATGAAGGCTATCTTACCGGAAATAGTATTTTTGCAAACGCTTATGAATTAAATTACCTGTAACCGTTTTTGATGAAAAACGGCAGGGATGGAATTCACTCCTAACGATTGCCATGATGAAAACCCGCCTGCTATTCGGTTCATTGTTTTTGTTGACGGTGCTGACCTTTTTTCACCTGACCGGTAAAGCGCAGTATTTCCAGCAGGAGGTCCGGTATAAGATAACAGTAACCCTAAATGACAGGAATCATTCCCTGTCCGGTTTCGAATCTTTTGAATATGTCAATCATGCACCAGCCGCACTGCCGGAAATTTACATTCACCTCTGGCCCAACGCCTATAAAAACAGAAAGACCGCTTTGTTTAAAGAGTTCCTGAAAAACGGTAATACGAAAGCTTATTTTTGTTCACCCCAGGATATGGGATTTATCGACTCCCTCCGCTTCGAGGTAGACGGCAGGGAAGTGGCCTGTATTCCGGATCCCGTTCATATCGATATCTGTAAACTGGTTCTTCCCAGGCCATTACCTCCTGGTGAGAAGGTCACGGTGACGACTCCTTTTTACGTGAAACTCCCTTCGGCAAAGCTTTCCCGTTTGGGTAATCTGGAACAGGCCTATGCCATTTCTCAATGGTATCCCAAACCGACGGTTTACGATGCAGGGGGCTGGCATGCCATGCCATACCTGAACCAGGGTGAGTTTTATTCGGAGTTTGGCTCGTATGAGGTCAGCATTACCCTGCCCGCCAATTATGTGGTTGGCGCCACCGGTGATCTTCAGAATGAAGAAGAAATAGCCTGGTTGAACCGGAAGGCCCTGGAAACCGATACGATTCAGTTGTTTGGTAAAAACATGGACTTTCCCCTTTCTGCTCCCGGCCGGAAAACCATTACCTATAAACAGTCGAATGTACATGACTTTGCCTGGTTTGCCGATAAACGTTTTCATGTTCTCAAGGGTGAGGTGGAACTTCCGCATACGAAAGAAAAGGTGACGACCTGGGCCTTCTTTACCAACTCCGAGCCTCAACTATGGAAAAAAAGCATCTCACATCTCAACCGGGCCTTATACCAATACTCGTTATGGAATGGTGATTACCCGTATAAAAACTGTTCTGTGGTGGATGGAACCATTGCCGCAGGTGCAGGGATGGAATACCCGAACATCACCATCATTGGAAAATCAGGAAATGATTTTGTATTGGAAAATGTGATTACCCATGAAGCGGGTCATAACTGGTTCTATGGCATCCTGGGAAGCAATGAGCGGGATCATGGCTGGATGGATGAAGGGGTGAACACCTCCAATGAAATCCGCTACCTTGTTAAATTTTACAATTCCGACACGGTTAAGATAAAAAATGTACTCGGCAATGCAGGTTTCTTCGGAAAACTGACTGGGCTGAGCCGGATGAATTCGGAAGATTTTGCATACCTGGAATACCTGTACACGGCACGGAGGCGTGTAGATCAGCCCATTGAACTACCTTCAGTGAATTTCACGCCATCCAATTACGGAACCATCATGTATGCCAAAACGGGTCTTGGATTCTGTTACCTGAGAGACTATCTCGGTGACAGCCTCTACGATGCCTGCATGCAGGAATATATGAAGCGGTGGAAATTCAGGCATCCACTGCCCGAGGATATGCACCGGGTTTTTGCAGAAGTGGCCGGCAAAAACCTGGACTGGTTTTTTAAGGATTTCCTCGGAACCAATTCGAGAATCGATTACCGCATCACCTCCTTTCAGCGAATTTACGGCAACAGTTTCATCAATCCCATTTCCAAGGGTTATGCCTTGCGGATCAGGAACCGGGGAAATATCATTTCTCCGTTTTCCGTGTCCACCCTCCGTAAAAACAAAATCCTGAGTACGCACTGGTACGAAGGATTTGCCGGCACCGACACCATCCGTGTCTCCTGTGAAAATTGTGATGACGTGCGCATTGATGCGGCCCGTCACATGCCTGATGTGAACCGGAAAAATAACACCTCCCATACTCATGGGATGATGAAAACCGTGGAAAAATTTTCCTTTCCCTTCCTGGTGCGCATCGAAAACCCCGATCGCACGCAGGTTTTCTGGACTCCCGCCATCGGCTGGAACAATTACGACAAAACCATGCTGGGGCTGGCCCTTCATGATATTTCCTTCCTTCAGAAAAAGCTGGAATTTGCCGCCGCCCCCATGTACAGCTTCGGTACCGGGCAACTGGCCGGAAGCGGGCTGGTGAATTATACCATGTATCCTTCCGGAAATTTTTTTCATAAAATTATCATTGGTGGTAAGGTTGCCAGGTTTGCTTTTAATGAAATCGGCAACTATTATCAGGATGATACTCCGCATTTTATAAGGCTCCATTACCAGAAGGCCGACGGACAATTAACAGTGATACTAAAAAATCAAAATGCATCATCCTCCTGGCTGAATCAAATTTCCATCCGTGACATTAATATCTGGGAGGAGCAGGTGTCGTATTATCGGATGGATAGCATTTATGTACCGCAGAAATTTATGGCCTATCGGTATCACACCATGCTGACCCTGTCCATGGCGAACAACCGACCGGTGGATCCCTTCAGGGCGAACCTGAGGATTGAACAGGGAAAAAAATATGTCAAGCCCTCTCTTGAATTCGTATATAGATATAGTTATAAAATACCGGGGAGAGGAGTCGAGGTGCGTTTGTTTTCCGAAGGGTTCCTGCTGAATATCGACCGGGTGAATGCGGTCTACATCACCGGAGCAGGAAAGGGTTTTGCAGGCAGCCAGGACTATCTTTACGACAATGGTTATTTTGGCAGAAGTGATGTGGATGGCATCTGGTCCAGGCAGTTTTACAGCCAATCGGGTGATTTTAAGGTGTATTCGCCTGTTGGCCGGAACGATCTGTGGATGGCCTCCCTGAATATCAAGGCCCATTTTCCTTTAAAAATTCCCGCAAGAGCCTACCTGGATATTGCCATATTTGACGGTTCGCGCAGACCGTATGAAGATTACAAAGGTCTGACCTATGATGCCGGTTTGAGTCTCTGCCTGGTGAGGGATGTCCTGGAAGTTTATTTTCCCCTGTTTCAATCCACTGACCTGAAAAGATATTTTGATGTCAACGGCATTGGCTTCGGGGATAAAATCCGTTTTGTAGTGAATCTGAATGCTCTGAACCCGATAAAATTACGTGACTCCATCCTTAATTTTTAATTCAACCGGCCCTGCCCGACGTGACTAAATCCAAAGACAAAATATATTTCATCTCCGATTTTCACCTCGGTGTTCCCGATCACAGCCACAGCCTGGTGAGGGAGAAAAAGATCGTGCGTTGGCTGGACCAAATCCGCCGTGATGCAGCCGAACTTTATCTCCTGGGAGACGTGTTTGATTTCTGGTTCGAATACAGGCATGCCGTTCCCAAAGGGTATGTACGCCTGCTGGGCAAACTGGCCGAACTGGCCGATGAGGGCATCATCATCCATTATTTTACCGGCAACCACGACATGTGGGTGTTTGATTACCTGCCGAAGGAAATTGGGCTTACCATCTACAGGAAGCCCGTAAGGCGCACCATCAGCGGAAAGAAATTTTTTATCGGTCACGGTGACGGGCTCGGCCCGGGCGACCAGGGTTACAAGTTCATCAAAAAAGTATTTGCCAATAAAATCTGCCAGTGGCTGTTTGCCAGGATTCATCCCAACCTGGGCATCGGAATAGCCGGTTTTTTTTCACGAAGGAGCCGCATGGCCACCGGCAACTACGATGAGAAATACCTCGGGGATGACAACGAGTTCCTGGTGATATTCGCCAATGAAATCAGCCGGCGGGAGACTGTTGATTATTTTATTTTCGGGCATCGCCACCTCCCGCTGGATATCAGAATCGGGGACCACGGCCGGTACATCAACCTCGGGGAATGGATCAATTATAGCCGGTATGCGGTTTTTGACGGACATGAGCTGCAATTTCTTTCCTTTGAACAATAACAGCCATGTACACGCCGCAGCACTTTGAAGAAAAGGACAGGGAAAAACTGCTTTCTTTCATGAAGCAGTACCCCTTTGCCATTCTGGTGACCAGGTCGGAAGAATCACCCGTTGCCACCCATCTGCCTTTCCTGGTGGAAGAAAGAAAAGGGGAGGTGTTCCTCCTGTCACACATGGCCAAAGCCAATGAACAATGGTATGATTTTCAGGCAGAACAGGATGTGCTGGTGATTTTCAGTGAGCCTCATGCCTATATTTCGACCGCCTTTTATGGCGATGGCGAACAAGTGCCTACCTGGAACTATGTGGCTATCCATGCTTACGGCCATCCTGACCTGCTGGAAAGTGACGAGGAAAAAAAACAACTGCTGGAAAAAACCATTTCAACCTTTCATCCACCGGACCTGGAACACTACAACGCTTTGCCCGGGGCGTACGTCAGCAAAATGCTGAAGGGCATCGTGGCCTTTGAAATAAAGCTGAGGGACCTGCAGGGTAAATACAAGATGAGCCAGAACAGGAAAGAAGAAGAACGGCGCAACATACTTCATCATTTCGAGCACAGCGGTGATGCCATGCAGTTAAGCGTAGCCAGGCTGATCCGGGAATCAAACCCGGAAAAATAAATCCGAATGAGCATGCCGGAGCAGCAAATATCAGGGAACATTATCGATGTGGTGAACGGGAAAATTTTTCCGGGGACACTGCGAATTTCAGACGGGAGCATACAATCCGTAACGGAAAATCATCAGCAGTACGGGTCCTGTATCCTGCCCGGCCTGGTGGATGCCCATATCCACATTGAAAGTTCCATGCTCACCCCATATGAATTTGCCCGTGCCGCCCTTCGTCATGGTACCGTGGCTACGGTGAGCGATCCGCATGAAATCGCGAACGTTTGCGGAATTAATGGGGTGCTGTATATGCTGGAAAATGCCAGGGATGCGCTGCTGAAATTTCATTTCGGGGCGCCATCCTGTGTACCGGCCACCGCTTTTGAAACGGCCGGAGCCGTGCTTGGTCCTGCTGAAGTGGAAACCCTTATAAAGCGGGATGATATTTTCTACCTCTCGGAGATGATGAATTATCCCGGTGTGCTGATGAAGAATAAGGAGGTGATGGAAAAGATTGCCCTGGCCGGAAAATACGGCAAGCCCGTGGATGGCCATGCACCGGGCCTGAAGGGTTCCGATGCCGCCGCATACATTGCCGCCGGTATCAGCACCGATCACGAATGTTTTACCGCGGAGGAGGCTCTCGGTAAGCTGAAGTACGGGATGAAGATCCTGATCCGGGAAGGCTCTGCGGCTAAAAATTTCGAAGCCCTGCACGAACTGATCAGCACACACGCGGAACACGTTATGTTGTGCAGTGACGACAAGCATCCCGATGACCTGCTGGAAGGACATATCAATCAACTCGTGAAACGGGCGCTGGATAAGGGGCATGACCTGATGAAGGTGCTCCGGGTCGCTTCCGTGAACCCGGTACGCCATTATCGTTTACAGGTAGGGTTACTGCAACCGGGCGATCCGGCCGATTTTATCGTGATCGATAACCCCCAAAACTTCAGCATCCTAGAAACCTGGCTGAACGGGGTACGGGTGGCCACTACCAATACCTGCCTGTTGCCCGATCGCATTCATCCTGAAATTAATTTTTTTCAGCCCTCTGAAAAAAAACCGGATGATTTTGCAGTCCGAGCCGGAAATGGACCAATGAAGGTGATTACAGCGCTTGACGGACAACTCATCACGGGTGAAGAACTGGTTATTCCGCTCACCTCCGGAGGATTTGTGGTGAGCGATGTAAGCCGCGATATTTTGAAACTGGCAGTGGTTAACCGTTACCGCAATGCCGCCCCGTCTCAGGCATTTATTAAAAACTTCGGACTGAAAAATGGCGCCATTGCTTCCACGGTGGCGCATGATTCCCATAATATTATTGCCGTTGGCGTGGATGATGAATCGCTTTGTAAAGCCGTCAATCTCCTGATGAAACACAAGGGAGGCCTGTGCCTGGTTCACGGCCGGGAGGAAATGATATTGCCCCTGCCCGTGGCCGGACTGATGACTACCGGAACCTGCTGGGAAACGGGGCGCCTTTACGCTTCCATGAGCCGACAGGTCAGGGAAATGGGATGTCAACTGAAAGCGCCATACATGACGCTCAGTTTCATGGCCCTGCTCGTTATCCCGGACCTGAAGTTAAGCGATCAGGGATTGTTCAGCGGTCATTCATTTTCTTTTACCGGGTTATTTGATCATTAACCAGCAATTTTTTTTCAACCGGCCGGGAGTTTCCGTTTGTATCCGTTACATTTGATTCGCGGTTTGAATGAAACGAAACTCACCATGAAAAAATTCTCCTACCTCCTGTTTTTGGCTCTGCCCTTTTGCCTGTTTGCATTTTTTCAGAAACCCTTTTTTGAAAAAAGGAAAACCGTTTCCGGCGGTCATGAAAGGGAAACCGATGTTGAAAGGCGTTCAGGCGCCATGGATGCTTTGCAGTTTTTTTCCGCCATGTCGGCCTATCCCGGCAAGGATATCCCCGCTGATGCCTATTATAAAGGCTATCTTCAGTATAAAAACAACCTGGCCGGCCGGAAGATGCAGGCCTTCAACGGGAGCTGGGCATCGCTTGGCCCCAACAACCTGGGTGGGCGTACCCTGTGTATGGCCTTTGATCCACTTGATACGGCTGTGATTTGGCTGGGTTCGGCCAGCGGCGGACTGTGGAAATCCGTAACGGGGGGTATGGGACAGCAAGCATGGTCTTATATACCCGTTGGTTTCCCTGTACTCGGTGTCAGCAGCATGGCCATCAACCCGCTGAATCATGATGAAATGTATATCGGCACCGGTGAAACCTATTCCGATGGCACTACCGTTAACGGGTTGGTGGACCGTACCACCAGGGGCACGGTGGGGATGGGAATTTTTAAAACCACCGACGGTGGCCTGACCTGGACGCAGTCGTTGAACTGGTCCTACCAGCAAAAGAAAGCCATCTGGGATATCGTCATCAATCCCCTGAATCCCGACGTGGTTTATGCAGGCACCACCGATGGTATTTTCAAATCAACCGATGCCGGAATTACCTGGTTCAATATACTGGCGGTACCAATGGCCATGGACCTGCTGATTCATCAAACGGATACAGCGGTTTTATTTGCCGGGGTTGGCAATCTGTCATCACCCTCGAAAGGATTGTATAAAACAACAGATGCCGGAGCGTCCTGGAACGTCCTGTCCGGTGGTCTTCCTCCCAACAACCACGATGGACGGATAATCGTGACGGCCTATGCAGCCAATAATGATATCCTCATGTGCCAGATCTGCAATGCTTTCAGCACCGTGGGTATTTACCGCTCACTGAATCAGGGAGCCAGCTGGACAGCCATCACACCGGCCATTGAAATATGTTCTTACCAGGGCTGGTATGCCAAGGGGCTGCTGATGAAGCCGGATGACTCATCCAAAGTCATTACAGGTGGCGTGGAACTATTCCGTTCCACCGGTTCCGGGAATAATTTTTTCCAGGTTTCGAACATCAACTGGAGCACCGATTACATGCATGCCGATGTGCACGATGTCATTGCCAACCCGCTTGCCCCGGAAAAACTTTATATTTTAACCGACGGGGGCCTGTTTCGTTCCGATGATTTCGGTGATTCGTTTTACGAATGCACAGACGGCTATGTCACTTCCCAGTTCTACATCGGTTCCGTCTCCGCCACCGATTCGACCATGGCCCTTGGCGGCGCCCAGGATAATTATACGCAGAAGTATTACGGAAATCCCTATTGGTTTCCGGTTGTCGGCGGCGACGGCAGTTACAATGCCATTAATCAGGCCGGCGATTACCACCAGCTTTGCTCCTATCAATACCTGAATATTTTGCTTTCCACCGATCAGGGAAATACCTTTAACCAGGTGGTATATACCAATGCCAGCGCAACCGCAGTCAATTCTGTCGCCTTCATTGCACCCATTATCATGGCCCCGTCCAATTCATCGACGGTTTATGCCGGTGGCGATTCGATTATTAAATCCTACGATGGCGGTAATACCTGGAGCCAGGCAGGTATCACACCGGTATACCACCAGAATCCGATATTGACCATCGGGGTTTCCTATAAGAATGAGGATTCGATCTACCTGGCTACCGTTCCGGGAAACGGGTATCCCATGCATGTTTTCAGAAGCGGCAACGGCGGTGCAACCCTGACCGACATTACCACGCCCAACCTGCCTGACCGATACCCGAGAAGGATTGTCGTGAACCCGTCAAATTCAAGTGAGGTTTACCTGGTATTTTCCGGTTTCGGAACCGGGCACATATTCAGGACTACGGATGCGGGCAATACCTGGACGGATGTCAGCAATGGCCTTCCCGACGTCCCGTTTCATTGCCTGGTCATCGATCCGCTGATACCCAATCACGTGTTTGCAGGTTGTGATTACGGGATTTTTGCCTCGGCCGACGCCGGCTTGAACTGGGTGCCGTTTAATGACGGTCTTCCCGAAGCGGTGATGGTTTTTGATCTGGTACCTTCCACGCCTGACCGTTCCATTCGTGCCTATACCCATGGTAACGGTGTTTATAAAAGAAGTTTCCAGGATTTTAATACAGGCCTGGAGGAACAATCGTCACAGACAGCCTTCCATGCATCGGTATTCCCCAATCCCGCCTCTTCTTTGTGCAGGTTGAAGTTTGAAAGTGCGTTTGCGCAAAATGCCCGGTTACTGGTTTATGCGGCCAATGGAAAGCGTTTGTATGAAAGGGAAGTGATTTGCAGACCCGGACGCAATGAAGAATTCCTGGACATCAGTGGTTTCAGGCCGGGCGTTTATTTTGTTTCCCTGAAAATAAAATCATCGGTTGTCAGTTGCCGGCTGCTTAAAATTTAAGAGTTTCAAACCCCAGGTTAAAAAAAAAGGCCGTCTCGGGGAGACAGCCTTTTCTTATTTATAAGATCGATTAGTGATTATGATGATCATGGTTATGGTCATGATGATCATTTTTCATCACACAGGTATTGCCATTCATATCCATGCAATCACCATCATTCATCATTACCTTTTTTCCATCCCTGGTAACATAAATCCCTTCTGCTGATACGGTCATGCCGTTTTTTAGTTTGACGTCTGCAGTGACGGGGGCTTCAACTCCTCCCGTTGTCTGGAATAATTTACCGCCCTTTTTCATCAGGCAGTTGTTCATGTCACAGGCAGGGGTTTTGGACTGAGGGGTGGCATCGGAGGCAGATTTTACTTCCTGTTTGTCGGGGGCCGGTGTCTGTGTGGAGGTTCTGCTGTCTTGTGCCTGTACCATTCCTGCAGTAATAAATAAGGCTACTGCGGCCATCATTAATTTTTTCATGTTATGGATTATTATTTATTGGTTTTGATGCGGCAAGGTAGTCAATTCAGGTAAATATACAATGATTACCTTTGAGCGCTTAAAAAAAACCTATGTTACAGATCCAGGCATTACGGGAACATACAGCGGCAATTATTTCCAGGCTCGAAATCAAAAATGTGGATGCCCGGCCGGCGGTGGAGGAAATTCTTCGTCTTGATGGTGAGAAACGCAGGATGCAGGCGGAAATGGAAAGCCTGCTGGCCCACCAGAACACCCTGGCCAAACAGGTCGGGGATTTGTTTAAAGCAGGACAGGCAGCCGAAGCCAATGACCTGAAAACCAAAAGTGCAGCCCTGAAGGAAAGTTCTAAAAACCTGTCCGATCAGCTCGACCGGCTGGAAAAGGAATTGATTGAACAACTCATCAGGCTGCCCAATGTGCCTTCCCTGAAGGTCCCCAAAGGAAAGCTGCCGGCCGACAATGAAATTGTATTCCGGGACCGTGACGAGGTGCCTGTGTCCGGTCCGGATGCCCTGCCCCACTGGGACCTGGCTGTCAAATACGACATCATCGATTTCGAACTTGGCAACAAACTGACCGGGGCCGGTTTTCCGGTCTACAAGGGAAAAGGAGCCCGTCTGCAACGCGCCCTCATTAACTTTTTCCTGGATTCGGCTACCCATGCCGGATACCGTGAAATACAACCGCCCATCCTGGTAAATGAAACATCCGGGTTTGGCACCGGGCAGCTTCCCGACAAGGAAGGTCAGATGTACCATGTGGGTATGGACAATCTCTACCTTATTCCTACAGCTGAAGTGCCGCTTACCAATATATTCCGGGATGTTATTTTAAAGGCGGAGGACCTGCCGGTGAAACTCACCGCATACACCCCTTGCTTCCGACGGGAGGCCGGCTCTTATGGAAAGGATGTCAGGGGCCTGAACCGTTTGCACCAGTTTGATAAGGTTGAAATTGTGCAGGTACAGCATCCCGATAAATCCTATGACACCCTGGAGGACATGAAGGATTATGTAGCCGGATTATTGAAGCGGCTCGGACTGCCTTTCCGCATCCTGAAACTATGCGGGGGGGATATGAGTTTTGCATCAGCCATGACGTATGATTTGGAAGTGTATTCGGCCGCCCAGAAAAAATGGCTGGAGGTGAGTTCCGTTTCCAATTTCGAAACCTTCCAATCGAACAGGCTTAAACTGCGTTTCCGCAGCGGGGACCAGAAACCTCAGCTGGCCCATACACTAAACGGCAGCGCACTGGCGTTACCACGCATCGTGGCGGCGTTGCTCGAAAACAACCAGTCGGCCGAAGGTATACGGATTCCTGAAGTGCTTCAGCCTTATACCGGATTCGAACAAATCAACTGAAAAAGCGTATAGCCTCATTCTTTCCATGACCTGGCCTGAATCTTCCCTTCAATTTATTCAAAGGACTTTTTTAAGTCTTTTACTGCTCCTTGTTGCATTTGGGCCGGTAAAGGATGCTTTAGCGCAGGGTCAGACCAATGCCGAACTGGCCAACCAGTATTTTTCAACGGGTGAATACGATAAAGCCGTTGTTTATTTTGAGAAACAATACAATTTTGATCCCTTTGGTTCCTATGACGGGTACCTGAAATGCCTGATGATGATGAAGGATTACGAGAAGGCCGAAAAACTGATCAAAAAACATTTCAAAAAAAACACCAAAAACCTGGATGTACTGGTCGACCTGGGCCGGCTTTACGAAACGATGGTGCAGCCGGAAAAAGCAAAAGAACAGTTTGAAAAAGCCATCAGGTCGTTATCCCCGGAATTGCAGCAGGTGATGACCCTGGCCAACGCCTTTAATGAAGGAGGATATGGTGAATACGTATTGCAGACCTATGAAGCCGGCAGAAAACTCATGAAAGGAGCATATCCCTTCAATTTTGAACTTGCAGAGGCTTATGCACAGTTGGGCGATCAGGCAAAAATGGTGGAAGAGTACCTTGACCTGCTGGAGATGGGGGAGCAGTACCAGCCCAACCTCCAAACCATACTGCAGAATAAAATGTACAATGATCCCACCGGTAAAATCAGCGAAAACCTGAGGGTAGCCCTGCTCAGGCGTATTCAGAAAAATCCGGATAAGATTATTTACAATGAATTTTTATACTGGCTTTTTTTGCAGGAAAAGGATTTTGAATCGGCCCTGATCCAGGCCAAAGCACTGGATAAGCGCACCGATGACCAGGGTAACAGGGTTTTTACGCTGGGCCGGCTGGCAGTATCCAATGCCGATTACCAGGCTGGTGAAAACTGCTTTCAGTACATCATGGACAAGGGAAAAAACGGGACTTACTACAATGCCGCACGGATGGAAATGATACTGGCTTCCAACCAGCGTATCACCAGCGGCAACCTGTATACCAAGGCCGACCTGGAGAAACTGGCGAATGATTACCGCCAGGCCCTTGATGAACTTGGCCAGTCGGTAGCCACGGCCAATCTGATGAAAGGGTATGCTCATCTGCTGGCCTTCTATTTAAATAAAACCGATGAAGCCATTACCATGCTTGAATCCTGTATTGCCATAAGGGGAATAAGTCAGCAGTATGTTGCCGAATGCAAGCTTGATTTGGGCGATATCCTGATCCTGAAAGGCAATGTATGGGATGCTACCTTATACTATTCGCAGGTGGATAAGGACTTCAAGGAAGATGCCATCGGAAGGGAGGCCAAATACAGGAATGCCCGGCTGTCGTATTACATGGGTGAGTTTGAATGGGCTGCCGCCCAGTTGAATATCCTGAAAGCCGCCACAGCCCAGTTGATTTCAAACGATGCCATGTCGCTTTCCCTGCTCATTTCTGATAACACGGGCAATGATGCAGACTATACGCCACTGCTCATTTTTTCCCGGGCCGATTTACTGCAGTTTCAGCATCAGTTTGATCCGGCCATTGTCACGCTGGATTCGGTAATCCGCGAATATCCCGGCCATTCCCTGACGGATGAGATCTGGTATAAAAAGGCATTGATTTATAAGGAGACGGGGAGAACGGATTCGGCATTTGCCTATTTTCAAAAAGTACTGGATGAATATTCATCCGATATCCTGGCTGACGATGCTCTTTTCCAGATGGCGGGTTTACAGGAATCCGTTTATAATGACGGCCAGAAGGCGCAGCAGCTCTACCAGGACCTGCTGACCAAATACCCGGGAAGCCTTTATGTGGTGGAGGCGCGAAAGCGTTACCGGGCGCTGCGTGGCGATAAGGTGAATTAAGGTCTTTCAGTCCTGCCTGTCTGATGGATCTGCAGGTGCATGGCGGACTGCCTGCCGTTGCCGGGCTTGTGAGAGGAAAGGCAGGGCCTCCCGCCAGGGACAAAAAAAACCTCCTGCCGTCTGCTTCCTGCTATTGTCATTCCGTCTTCAGCCTCCCGACTCCTGCATTTTCATTCCCTTTATTATCTTTGCAGCCAAATGTTTAAAAACCTGAAAGCGGCCTTTCATACCCTGGGCTGCAAGCTCAACTTTTCCGAGACTTCCTCCATTGCCCGGCAGTTGACGGATGCAGGCTTTCAAAAAGTGTCCTTTTCCGATTTTTCCGATGTCTATGTCATCAATACCTGCTCGGTTACCGAAAATGCCGACCGGGAATGCAAGACGATCGTGAACCGCGCCCTGACCAGGAATCCCGATGCATTTATCATCGTGACGGGTTGCTTTGCACAGCTAAAGCCCGAAAGCATAGCCCGGATGGCCGGTGTGGATCTGGTATTGGGCGCCGGTGAAAAATTCAATATCATTCCATATCTCTCTGATCTGAGGAAAAGGGAAAGGGGAGAGGTATTCTCCTGTGACATTGGTGCAGTTCAGCATTTCATACCCGCTCATAGTTCCGGAGACCGTACCCGTACCTTTCTCAAGGTGCAGGATGGCTGTGATTATTCCTGTACGTTCTGTACCATTCCGCTTGCCCGGGGAGGCAGCAGAAGCGGTACGGTAGCACAGGTTGTCAGCCAGGTGGAGGCGCTGGTGGCACAAGGTGCCAAAGAGATTGTCCTGACGGGCGTGAACCTGGGGGACTTTGGAAAACCGGCGCCGGACCTGCAGCCTACCAACCGTTTTTATGACCTGGCCATGGCCCTCGACAATCTGGATCTGCCGGTGCGGTACCGGATTTCTTCCATCGAACCCAACCTGCTCAGTGCTGCTCTCATCAACCTGGTTGCGTCTTCTTCCAGGTTTGCCCCGCACTTTCACATTCCCCTGCAAAGCGGTTCGGACCGGATTCTCAAAAGCATGAAACGGAGGTACCTTACCTCCCTGTATGCCGGCCGGATTTCGTATATAAAAAGCGTCATGCCGCATGCCTGCATCGGCGTGGATGTGATCGTCGGGTTCCCGGGTGAAACCGATGATGATTTTCTCGCCACCTATGATTTCCTGCGCGATCTCGATGTATCCTACCTGCATGTTTTCACCTATTCCGAACGGGATCATACACCGGCCATCAGCCTGCCCGGAACGGTGCCCATGGGGGTACGGAAAACCCGTAACAACATGTTGCGCATTCTTTCTAAAAAGAAACTGCAGGCCTTTTACCGGTCACGGAAGGGCAGAACGGAAGAAGTGTTGTTTGAAAAAAAGGATAACGATGGATTCCTCTACGGGTATACCGGAAATTATATCCGAATCAAAGCAACTTACCAGCCTGAGCTGGAACAAACCCTTTGTCCGGTATTTCTGGACCGGCAGGATGAAGAGGGACATTATCTTTTTCAACCGGACGTTTCCGTTCCGGCATATTCCTAAGCCGTCTGCCGATGTATCCCACCTTCTCCGATTTCTTATATGATCTTACCGGTTTTCACATACCGCTGCCCATTCAGAGCTTCGGGCTCATCCTGGCGCTTTCTTTTTTCCTGGCCGCCTATACGCTGGGTATTGAGCTGAGGCGTAAAGAACAACTGGGCTTCCTCACGCCGGTTAAAAGGAAAGTCCTGAAAGGCGCACCCGCCGGCCCTGCCGACCTGATTACCGCCGCTGTTTTCGGTTTCATCCTCGGTTACAAACTGCTTTATATCATCCTGCATTACAACCAGTTCGTGGAGGATACGCAGGGGATCATGTTAAGCACGGAAGGCAACTGGGCAGGCGGAATTGCGCTGGCTTCATTATTTACCTGGCTTAAATATTCGGAAAAGAAAAAGTTACAGAAGGACAGGCCGGAATGGGTGGAAGAAATTGTCCGTCCGCATGAACTGGTAGGTAATTTTACCATGGTGGCAGCGGTAAGCGGGCTGATCGGTGCAAAAATTTTTCACAACCTGGAAAACCTGGATGAGTTTATCATTGATCCATGGGGTTCCCTGTTTTCGTTCAGCGGTCTGACCTTTTATGGTGGTTTGATTTGCGGTGCCGCCGGGGTAATCTGGTATGGGCACCGGTACAACATCAGGCCTTTGCACCTGTGCGATGCCAATGCACCCGGGCTGATGCTGGCCTATGCCGTTGGGCGCCTGGGTTGCCAGATTTCCGGCGACGGTGACTGGGGTGTAGTCAATACGGCACCGAAACCTTCCTGGTTATATTTTATGCCGGACTGGTTCTGGGCGTATA
>CAYWHE010000020.1:0-30129 GCA_964458125.1 uncultured Flavobacteriaceae bacterium
CCGCTTAGGGTAATGGTTTGAGCCGTGCCGCCTGCCTGGATGAAATTATTCAGCAACAAGGTGCCTGCAGAAAATCCTTTGCTTCCCACGGTAATGGTTTTTCCTGATGCCAAGATAGCGATTCCTGCCGGATTACCGAAAGTTATTCCCGGGCCGGTGGAATTGACATAAATATAATTGGTTGTATTTTAAAATGGGTGGGAACGCGTTGCAAGCGAGCGCCAGTGCCGGGATCAAAAAAATGAAGAAACCCCGGCCAACCTGTTGAAACCCGCACCTGAAACCCAGCCCCGATTGCAGCGGTTAGCCCGCACCCTGAAGTTAGCGCTTGCGCTATACTTCAGGGGAGGACTAAGAGCGGAAAGCGGGACTGCACACGGATAAAGACGGAATGCTATGCTCCCAAAAACAAAAAAAGTAAACAGTGAAATCCGAAGGTGGAATATAATATACTCCGTTGCCATTTGTGCGGCGTGGGTTATTGTTGTCCTGGCAAAATTCCGGTAAATTTGGTACTTTTATTCAAATCGACTTGACTTTTAAAAGGCCAACGTCCGAAGTAAAAGTCGTAGTCGAATGAATCCCGGTCGCGAAGCGAATCGGGATGGATTCACTTATTGCCCCGGGGTTCATAACCTTGATTTGTTTAACCAGGTTGCGTGGATGAAAACAGAAAAACGGAATATCCGGTAGCCAGCGCACCATAGCCCTTGCCGTGAGGCTAGTGCATGGGCCGGAAACTAGGCGATACTAATATTGAAGTGTGAAAAACCGGGTTTAGGGGTTCTTTCCATGCAGGCTATTCCGGAAAAATGCCTTCTCCCTATTTCACCTCCAGATCCATCTCTGCCGCCTGTACAGCGTCCCTGGAACCGATGTCCACCACTGCCGTTACGGTGTATTGGCCTTTGGGCAGATCGGCCGGGATGGAAAATTTTACCTGCCTTCCGCCCTCCGGTAGGATGGTATAGGCCGTGGGTTTGGTGCGCAGTTCATAACCCGTCTTCAGGTTGGTGAATTCCAGGTAGGAGGCGCAGTCGAGGATGGTCTCGCCGGTGTTCCGGGCAATGAGCATCAGTTTCCTTTCCGGAGAACCAGGTTCGGTAATCTCCTGGAAGGTGGTTATTTCGCATTGCCTGAACGTTACGCCCGGAGGAGTCTGGAAGATATGTACGACAAACTGGAAGGTCTCCAGCAAGCCCATGCCAACACCTTCTTTTGAATTTTTGCCGACATCATTTCTTTCCTTGGCCAGTTTTAAAATCATCGTACCCCATTTGACCTTATTGGCCTCCGGGAGGTTCGGCAGGTCCAGCACCACCTGGACATCCTGTGACTTGCCGGGCTCCAGTTCAAAGAAGGAAGGCGTGGCGCTCATATAGGAGACACAGGAATGTTCACTTTCACCGGGTTTGAGCAGCTGGGTTTTTCCGTCTATGCCCGGGGCGGCAAAATCTCCGAAGCTGATGGTGAAACTTTGGGTCGACCCGGAATTATTGGTGACATGCACCACCTGCTTTTTGGATTCACCGGCGGACACTTTATAATATAACCGGCTGGGCGAAAGGGAAACATTCTGTGCACTCACATGAAGGAGGGTGAACAATACAATGGCAATAGTGATGGGTGATTTCATGGGTGTAGGTTTTATCGGCTTTTCTGCATCGCAGGATTCTTACTTATTTTCCTCCTGCACTGTTCCGTCTTTTCTGAATTTTTTAACCCGGATGGTCCTTTCCTTTTCATGCAGGTGGAAGCTGATGTAATAGGCGCGTGCATTTTCGGTCAGGTTCATCACGATCAGGTTCTGATCCAGCGTAAAATTTTCGCGGATGGCATTTTGGTTCATAGAAACCCGGTAATTCCCGAGGGGTACGTATAAATCAAATCTCCCGTCATTTCCGGTCAGACAGGAATAGACCCTGCCCGCTGAGTCAACGGCTGAAACCCGTATACGTGAAATACCGGCATCCTGGTTTCGCAAGGAGGATAAATTATAATCCACCAGGATGGAACCCGCAATATGAGTGCCCCTGGTATAGGGAACCGGGATCTCTTTCGAGTGTTCCAGCAGGAGTTCCACTGTTTCAACGGGAAACCAGCCCGGGTTTAAGGCAAGGGAACGGGTGGTGAGCAAATATCTTCCCCTGGGCATGTTCCGGAGTACAACCTTTCCTTTTGCATCAGAAATGACATCTTCCCCTCTTTCCTTCATGGTCACCAGGTCATCATCACCGGTTGAATCCATGCTGAGCGGCCTGATGTTGACGAGGATATTTTCCAGGGGCTCTTCATTATTATCCAGCCTCCTGTTTCCGTTCAGATCTTTAAAAACAATTACCGTGGCGGTCACGAATCTTTTGCCCGGCAAGGGGATGCCGAATTCCTTTTTAATGCCGGCCCCGGCCAGCAGATCCTTATACGTAGCGGTTCCCGGTACGGCAGGCCCGGCAACTGCATCGTCAAGCCGGACCACTTTCTGCGAACTGACTAACAATTGGGCGTAAACGTTAAGTTGAAACCCGTTTTTTGTAAAATAAAACAATTCTGGCCGAAGGCTCAGTCTGCCTTTTTTATACAGGGTTTCATAACTGTAATTCAGAGAGGGTTCCAGTGAAATCCTGTTTTTCATCAGCCAGAAGCCATAGTATACATTGAAAAAAGCGGACTGGTGATTGATCCGGTATGCCGCGAACCGGATGTGTTCATAAGCCTGGTAAGGCCCGTAATTATACCGGAGATTGGCGTTCAGGTTTTTAAACCGGAAAGAAACGCGGCACTGGGCGGTGAAGTAGTCGGGAATGGAATAATCCAGCAGTTTGATATAGGAAGCAAACAGGGTGGAAACAAACCGTACCCCGGAACCGGTAAGCGGGTGGTAATCCAGGCCTATTCCTTTGGTGGTATAGCGGATATTCAGCAAGTCATCGAAATAGTATGCCCCCCGGATGGAATAGCTGTTCGTTTTACTTTTAACGGATAGCCTGAGTTCATACCGGTTGCTGCGGCTGGCATAACTGTTCATGGGGTTGCCGAGTGCATCCAGGTAAACCGGGTGCTGGGTGCCGAAGGAATTGAGGAAGGACCAGGAATACTTCTGGTTTTGCCGGTATGAAATACTGTAATTCAAATTGAAGACTCCGCGGTAGCCCGAATAAAAGGAAGATCCGTAATCCGATGAAAATCGAAGACTGACGGCCTTCACCGTACCCGAATAGTTGAAGGTGGCTCCTGTTCCTGTTTTGGCAAAGGCATCCGGGGCGGCCCAATAAAATTCCCGGGAAGTCCCGATACGCGTGGAAAACAGGTGCTGCTGCCGGATGCGGAAATCTGCACCCGCTGTATAGAGGCTGGTATTCACCCGGCTCAGGTTATTCCAGGTTTGCTGGTAATAATTGACGATGGCCAGTTTGCGAAGCGCAAGCTCATGCCTGATTCCAGTCGTTTTCGCTGATGGCTGCTGAAACAGATCAGGACTTTCGATATAAAGCAGTCCCAATTTATTCCGGCCCAGGTTATAGGATCCCTTTGCCCCCCTGCCCGACGGGGTTTGTCCGAAATTCCGCCAGCCTGTAATATTTCCCGTTTCAAATTCCACCTTGCGGGACAGGTAGCCCAGGTAAAAATAATTGCCTGCAAAGGGTTTCAGGTTGTAGTATTGGTTGGAATAAAAGGATTGAAAACGGTAATTTAAAATCCGGCCGTGGGACAACGTTGAAGTACCATGCAGGTTAAAGTTTAAGGAGGAGGATTCCTTCATCAGGTTATCGGCAGCCAGCTCCACCGTCAGCGGTAAAACCATCCGGTTGAATTCGTTAAACCGTATTTCACCCGGGGTTCGTTTAAAATCAACCGATGTCTTCCATGTTTTTTCCGGCGTGTGATCGTTGTGCTGGGTCAGCACCATTATTTTTAACGGGTACTTTTCACCCGGCATCCCTTGGTCCTCACGGCTGTTTTGGTTCTGATACCCGCTTTTAATCACCGGTTTGGATTTCACGACCAATTGAAAGGATGTATCGCGTCCCGGAGGCAACTGGAAATTGAAAAAAGCCGGCATGGGTTCCATCTTTTGCTGATCCAGCACCGTAAGCAGGAAATGGGGCATGAGTTTTAACGTGAACCACTCTTCGGCATTACCATTGTTCCTGACGATGACCTGACAGGAGGAGGTATCGGTATTATTGACAAAAAAGGCTTCCATTTTATCTACCGAAGCCACCCATTCCGATACCCGTGTAATGTCCAGGTACCAGGAAGCAGAAGCGAACTGCATCCGGTCTGGTTCAGAGAGCAGGCTTGCTGAGATCAGGAAATTGACATGGCCTTCCTCACGCCCTTTAAATACGAGCCTCACAGGAATAAAGAGGGAATCGCCGGCATCAACCTGGTAAAGCGAATCCTGTGATTTTACAGAAACCCATCCTGCAGGCAGGTTCAGGCTCAGGAAAAATCCGAGTTTTTTATCGGAGCCGTTCACCACTTTCAGCAGATTGGAAGCAAGCTCATTGGATTTAATGGTGGTTTGTTCTGATTTAAAACTTAATCCGATTTTCGCCCCTTTTGCACCCGTCAACCACACCAGGAGGAGAAACAGGAATAAACCTGTAATTTTCCCCCGGGAGACTGGAAATCGTACAGACGGCATGCCGGTTTTCATGGCTTTTCAAAAGAGCTTACAAATCAGGAATGAGAATAAAATCCACCCTCAGGTTATAGAATCCCGGTCTGTAGGTTAGTCCGGGCGTCACTTTCAGGTCTACCTTAAACTTATAACAGGACGGATCGGACAGGAAATCTCCGGGCTGGTTCGTGCCAACAGGGCTTAGATCTGCACAACTCACGGCCGTATCATCCGCAGCGCTGCCGATTAGCCAGGTAGGTGTTCCGATATCGGTAAGCGTAAAAAATCCGGTACCCGACTGGGAGGTATTATTGGTATTGTAAACCCGGGCCTGGAGTAACCCGACAGGCGGAGGGGATATTCCCGTATTGGAATAACTGGTTACCAGGTTCCATGAACCAGCCGAACTGGTTGTGGTGCCGATATAGAGATCCCATTCAGTTCCCGTTACATTCACGTTCAGTTCCAGGACATGTGGCAGGGTAATGCCCTGCAGATATTTTTCGATGGTGTTGAACGTCAAATCAGCGTTCGGTGAGGACTTGAGTTCGAAAGCAACGGCCTGTGCGGGCGCAATCCTGGTCGTTACCAGGAGGACGCCTGACAAACATAGGGAAACCAAATTCCCTTTCCAGGTAAAACCGGAGATCATTCGGATGGATGTATGACTTGATGAGTATCTGTTTTACGTCAGAAAAGGACGGAATGTTCTTAAAAAAAAAGGAACCCGTATGGACGGGCTCCTTCTCTGTCAGACGGTTCTGGTATTATAGATCTTCAACCAGGGAATAAACCACTTCGAGGTAGTAGTATCCCGATTGAGCGAAGCCGGGAGCGGCTATGGCAACAGATGAATTCGGAAACGTAGCGGGAATACTGGGTTTTAAACGGTAGTGTACCCGGAACTGGTTGGAAGAAGGACTTGATTTGGAGGCTCCCGGTGCATAAGACTGGTTGGCGGCAGTACCGACCATACCGGCGAGGAACTGGGTGGCAACAGTAGGTACGCCCCCGGATACACCTGAGTTGGTCAGGCCTTTTAAGCTGACCATGGTATTGAAGTTGGCCGGAGCGGCGGATGTGTTTGACTGTATGGATTGCATTTCCAGGATTTCAGCCGGCAGTGTTCCCTGTCCGTTGGTGGAATAAGCATCCACCTGAACCCAATTGTCGGTGCTGGCATAAGCAAACAAATCCCAGGCAACAGTTGCATCCACTTCGAGCTTGGTGGCATTGAAACGGGTAATGCCGTTTTCGTATTCCGGAATAGATTTAAAGGTGAAGTTAACCGTAGGATCTGTGGTCATGGTCAGGTTCAGGATGCCCTGGAGATCCATCGTTACATAAGCATATTCTTCATCTGATAACTGTGCTTTTGATTGAAATGTAAAAGCTGCGAAAACCAATAGAGCAAGAGTAATTTTTTTCATGGATTTATTTTTTTGTGTTTCGCAAAGGAGATGAAAAAATGATGCCAGTTGTACGAGCCGGGGGGGTGATTGTTAACGAATAAGCAAGCTAAACTTACAACCCGTTTCACCCGCTGCTGGTAGGTTGCTTTTTTCACGAATACCCGGTATTGCCTTTTAATAGCAATGAATCAAAAGTATTTTAGGGGTTCCTTCCAATGCATTTGTCAGGTTCATTTTGTTTCCGGATTGAACCGTATATTACATTTTCGGAAGTCAAAAACCAGCGAGGGTTTCCGGATTTCAGAACCCGGAGGTATTAAATGAGCATGGGTTTAACCTCATATTTAATGGACGGGCTCACCGGTGCCGAAATCCTGGCCCTGCATCTATATGAACAGACACGACTGGCAATAACATGAAATGATTTCCGTCTGACCTGATCCTTTTCTTATTTTTACCGGATGCTTTTCACCCCTGTTACCATTGGACCCCTTCACTTGCGTAACCGTTCCATTCGTGCCGCCGCTTTTGAAGGAATGACTGCCGGTCATGAAGTGTCGGAGGAACTGATCCGGTATCACCAGGCAGTGGCAGCCGGTGGTGCAGGCATGACAACCCTGGCTTATGTGGCCGTAAACAGGGGCGGATTGTCGTTTTCCCACCAGTTGTGGATGCGCAAGGAGGCTGTGGTTTCGCTCCGGCGCCTGACGGATGCCGTGCACCGGGAACAGGCGGCTGCTTCCGTTCAACTCGGTCATGGGGGCAATATGACCAAACGGAGTGTGACCGGTCAGCGGCCCATGGCGCCCTCGGGTGGTTTTAACCTCTATGGTCCATCCTTTCCGAGAACCATAACCAAACACGAAATCAACGGACTGGTCCGGGATTTCCGGCAAGCGGTGATGCTGGCGCAGGAAGCCGGATTTGATGCCGTTGAAATACATGCCGGGCACGGATACCTGATTTCGCAGTTTCTCTCTCCCGGTACGAATCACCGAAAGGATGAGTTTGGGGTTTCATTGGACAACCGCATTCGTTTATTAAGGATGGTCATGGAGGCCGTGATGGAGCAGGCAGGCGCCAAAACGGCTGTCCTGGTAAAAATGAATATGCGGGATGGATTTAAGGGAGGTATGAGCATAGATGAATCCCTGCTGGTGGCCAGGCAGTTGGAGCAAATGGGTGTTCACGCCCTGGTGCTGAGCGGTGGTTTTGTCAGCCGAGCCCCGATGTATATCCTGCGCGGGTCCATGCCGTTGAAGGTGCTGGCCCGGCATACGGGTAATCCGGCCGTTGGACTACTGGTCAGGCTTTTTGGAAAATATATGATACCGGCCGTTTCTTTTTCGGAAAATTATTTTCTCCCGGATGCCAGGCTGTTCAGAAAGGAACTGAAGCTGCCACTCGTTTATGTCGGGGGCATTCTGTCCGGAGCCAATGCGGAAGCAGCTTTATCGGAAGGGTTTGATGCCGTGGCCATTGCCCGTGCACTGATAAAGGATCCGGATTTCATCCGGAAAATAAGGGCTGAACAGGGAGTACACTCCACCTGCGATACGTGTAATTATTGCATAGCCGTCATGTACAACGGCCCCTTCCGTTGCATCCAAAATGCAGCAACATCCTGATTGTTGAAAATGGGTCAGCAACCGACAGCGCTCATCACCGGGGGATCTTCCGGAATAGGCTTTGCCATGGCAGAGGAACTGGCCAAAAGCGGGTATATGATTTTACTGGTGAGTAACCAGGAGAAACAATTAAAGACCTGTGCAGCCGCTATCGAAAAACAACATGGCGTGTCTTGTTCCTATTACAACCTTGATCTCACCCTCCCGGTTGCCGCAGAAAAGCTATATGAATATTGTCAGGCCAAAGAACTGGACATCCAGGTGCTGATCAACAATGCCGGCATGCTGGTGGTTGCCGAAACGGTGATGACAGCCTCGGATCGCATTCATGCCATACTGCAACTGCACATGCATACGCCGGTCATGCTTTGCCGTTTGTTTGGCGAGGACATGAAGAAAAAAAAACAAGGCCATATATTAAATGTATCCTCCATCTCATCCGTCATGCCTTATCCGGGTATATCTTTGTACGGCCCTTCGAAGACATTTTTGCGTTACTTCACCCGTGCTTTCCGGACGGAGATGAAGCCGCATGGCGTATCCGTAACCTGCCTCATTCCGGGTGCAACCGACACGGCCCTGTATGATAAGGAAAAGGTGAATTTGAATTTGCTGAAAAAATTCAGGATCATGCAATCACCCCGTTATGTTGCTGCCAGAGCGGTGAAAGCGTTGATGATGGGAAGGGCCGTTTGCATTCCGGGTTTGATCAATAAACTGATCGTTTGGCTGGTTCCGCTTGTTCCAAACCGGATCATCAGTTTAATTCACCGCAAGTCGGGATGGTTAAAACAGGAATGACTGTTTTGCTGCAGGCATGAATTTTTTTTGCCATTCTTAAGATTATTTTTATCTTGTAAAGGAATGGTTTTATATTGCAGGTAAAAAAAATCAAAGGTGGGGAAAAGGACCTTCCCTCATCCCAAAAAGGGACCCGATAAATGAAAATGAAACGCCCGTTTTTATTCCGGTTTTTTTTCCTGGTCATGCTGTACCCGGTACACAGCGAAGCACAGACACCGGATTCCTCCAACCTGCCGATCATCATCTTGAATACTTACGGCCAGACTATTCCGGATGACCCCCGCATCACCATCTTCATGGGGATCATTGATAACGGCTTCGGGTATATGAATCATGTCAGCGATCCATATAACGGATACAACGGGGAAGTTACCATTGAAATCAGAGGCTCCACTTCCCAGCAGTATCCCAAAAGATCCTATGCATTCACACCGGTTGACAGCGCCGGCAATGCCATTCATGTTGATATGCTGGGGTTACCTCCCGAGAAGGACTGGATACTCTACGCCCCGTATCCGGACAAGACGCTGATGCGGAACACGCTGGCGTATTATCTGGCGCGGAGGATGGGACATTACAGTTCCCGTACCTGCTTTGCCGAAGTGGTTCGAAACGGTTCTTACCGGGGGGTATATGAATTGCAGGAAAAAATCAAGCGGGATGCCAACCGGGTCGACATCGCACATTTAACCGCGGCGGATTCGGCAGGTGATGAACTGACCGGGGGTTATATCATCAAAATAGATAAAACCACGGGAGCAGGAACGGATACTTTTGTTTCTTCCTTTGATCCGGATGTGTTCTTCCAGTTTCATGACCCCAAGGATGTAAACCTGCTTCCGGCTCAGAAAAATTACATCGTATCGTATGTCGACTCTTTTGAAACTGCATTAATGTCACCCTGGTTTGCCGATCCGGATTCGGGATACCGGAAATATGCCGGGGAAGGGTCCTTTATTGATTTTTTCCTGCTGCAGGAGTTGGGCCATACGGTGGACGGCTACCGGTCTTCCTGTTTTCTTTATAAGGACAAGGACAGCAAAGGCGGAAAACTGAACATGGGGCCCATGTGGGATTTCAACCTTTCATTCGGCAATGCCGATTATTGCGATGCCTATGATACCACCGGCTGGCAGTACCAGTTTAATTCCACCTGCAGCGGTTATGTGCCGCATGTGCCGTTCTGGTGGAACAGGATGATCCAGGATCCCGTCTATCAGAATAACCTGCGCTGCCGCTGGGAAGATTTACGGCGGACCTTTTTGCATTCCGACTCGGTGAATGCCTGGATCGATTCTGTTGCCGCATACCTGGATGCAGCCCAGCAACGTAATTTTACGATGTGGCCCATACTTGGCGTGTACGTGAACTGGAATTATTATATCGGGCAGACCTATTCGGATGAAGTCAATTACCTGAAGACCTGGATTGAAAAAAGATCGGTTTGGCTGGATCATCATATCCCGGGAATATGCAGTCCGGTGGGTATTGCAGGGAACCAGCAGGAGGCCTCCTTCCAGGTGTCTCCGAATCCCTCAGCGGGGCTTTTCTCGTTGTATTTTCATGAACCCGTTTCGGAAGGCAGCATTGTAATCGTTAACCAGCATGGTGAAGTGGTCTGGAATGGATCGCTGCACGGTGAGCGGCAAAAGGAAATCCGCCTTGAGTCAGCGGCTGCCGGGATGTATTGTATAAAGGTGACCGGTGGCGGAAGAGTACTGGTGAGGAAGATATTGGTTGAGTAATCAGCTCTTACCTGTAAAAGGTTATGGGTGACATAAAAAGTACCGCTATTATTTATGCTATCCATGTTAAAACATTTGGAATGAAAAGCGAACCAGACAACAAACCCGAATCACATGACCCTTCAACCCCTGAGTAAAACCAGGATTTACTCCCTGGACCTGTTGCGCGGGCTGGTGATGATCATCATGGCTCTGGATCATACCCGTGATTTTTTTCATTTCGACGCCTTTGTGCATGATCCCCTGGATTTGGCCAGTACTTCGGCAGGACTTTTTTTTACCCGATGGATCACACATTTCTGTGCGCCCGTTTTCATCTTCCTGGCCGGGACGTCCATCTGCCTTCAGGCATTTCGCAAACCTAAAAAGGCGCTCAGTCTTTTTTTACTGAAACGCGGGCTTTGGTTAATATTCATTGAACTGGCGGTTGTCAATGTCGGCTGGACCTTTGATCTCACTTACCAGGTTTTTATTTTGCAGGTTATCTGGGCTATCGGCATTTGCATGATGCTGATGGCCCTGGTTATCCGGCTTCCGTTTATGGCCATACTGCTGACCGGTGCAGTCATCGTACTGGGGCATGATGTACTGGATGACATTCCCGGGACCAAACAGGGATTTTTCTGGGATCTGTTGCACAACGGTAATTTTGCATTTCATTCCATTGGCGGTACGATTCAACTGGCCATTGTTTATCCCTTTCTTCCCTGGCTGGGCCTGATGATGTTTGGCTACTGTCTCGGGGAACTCTACCGTCCTTCCGTGGCGCCTGAAAAGCGGAAAGGTTTTCTTATCCGGACCGGAACGGGCGTCATTATTTTTTTCCTGTTGTTAAGGGGATTTAACATATATGGGGATCCGTTACCCTGGTCGGCGCAACCGGATGGAATGTTTACTGCCATGTCCTTCCTGAACGTTCACAAATATCCGCCTTCGCTCTTGTTCATGTGCATGACCACCGGGCCGGCCATTTTATTCCTTGCTTTTTCGGAAAACCTGGATAACCGCTGGACGCGTATCATCAGCGTATTCGGCAGGGTGCCGTTTTTTTATTACATATTGCATATTTACCTGCTTCATGCGGTAAGCATGCTGCTGTTCCTGTCCAGAGGTCATTCCTTAACGGAAGTAACACCTGCCATTTCCGGTTTGCCTTTCCACTTCATGATTGCCGGGGAAGGCTATCCGCTCCGGATAGTTTACCTGGTGTGGATACTCACCGTGATCGCTTTGTATCCCCTCTGTTACTGGTTTAATGAACGGAAGAAACGCAGCCGGTCTGTTTGGATGAGTTATTTTTAGGAGCGGTTAGGCAAAACGGTTGCGTTGGCCATCAGGAAACCCCGGGGCTATGGATAACAGTCGCCTGCTTTTGTGACTGGCGGCGGAATGCAGTTCCGGGGCGCAGGGGGGTATTCCGGGAAATCGGGAGATAAAATTTTTTTAAACGGTTGAAACCATTCAGGGTATAACAAGCATACGGCTTAAAATCAGCGCACCATCAAACAGGCATACGATATAATTCCCCTTTGTCAGGCGTGACAGGTCAATTTCTGAAACAGTTGCCGGGTTTACCCTTTTCATTTCATAAACCGTTCTTCCGGCTTCATCAAGCAGGATCAAACGATAATTCAGGCCGGGTTTAAGTTTTTGAAATTCCAGGTTGATTTTTCCGCATGAAGGATTAGGATAAATGAGTAGTTCCGGTAAAGGTCCGGGTTCATTAACGGCTATGGTCCCGGCGTATTCATAAGCGCCAATGTCCAGGCTTCCGCCTGTGATTGTCCGTGGTAACAATGCAGCCGAACAGGACTGGTACATGAAAACAGGTGTCAGGGAAAATGCCGAGTTGGTGGTTCCTGCATTCGTTCCGTTGTCGATGGCCGCCGTGGAAGAAGCCGTTAACTGGAAATTATTCAGGACCGGATTTGCAAAACCGAGTGCCAGGTAATTCATGTTGCTCAGGTTATTGGCCGTATCCAGAACCCCTGGTATGTTGCCGGAAAACAGGTTGTTGGTTGCCCCTGTTACGGAAGCAAATATATTATTATACAGTTTAAAGGTGTTAATGCCCGAAGCGGGAGCCGTATTAAAATAATTTACGTTGCCTGCGTACAGATTAATAACGGTATTGTTCACAAAATAAAAATCCTCCAGCGAATTGGTGACGGCATCATAACCCACAATTCCATGGTTTGCTCCAGCCGGACCCTGGATAATCACATTGCCGATGATGATATTCAGTCCACCCTGCGCAATATTCAGTTCCCAGCTTCCGTAACCGGTGGTTTCTTCATCGATCAGGTTATATAAAATGAAGGCGCGCTGGGCGCGTGTTTTTAAGGAGTTGCCCTGACCCCGCGGATGATGAAACCAGCAATTCGTTACCTCCAGCGTATCGGCACTGGCGCTGATGTAAAGGTGGTGCTCGTATCCCGAGAAACTGGAATTCGGCAACTGGTACCCGTTGTTGTAAAATTCAGAATTCCGGATGATCACATTGCTGGTGGTTACGCTGCCGTTCCCTTCGAGAATTCCATTCTGGCAATTCATAAACACGCAGTTGTTTACCGTTAAGCCGGCGGCCTGAAAACGAATGCCTGCTCCGTTTGCTCCATCGGCATCAGCTACCTGAGCCCCGTCAAACACTATGTTTTCCAGGTAGGCATTATCACAGGCGCCGGGAGTCTCAAACACAAATATTCCTTTTCCGTTAGGTATATTACCGGCATATTGTATAACCGTGCGGTTGTTGCCTGTTCCAAGCCCGATGATTTTTAAATTTTTTTTATTCCATTTCGTGGCATCATTGGCATAAATACCTCCATCAATATATATGGTATCCCCATCCTGCACCAGATTTTTCACCTGGCTCGGCAGGGTATAGGTTTGAGCGGGACCCACATTCCAGGAGCCTGCATGGGAACTAACCGGAGACAACATGATGGTGGTGAATACCCGTACGATTGTTTTCATCATTTGAACTGCGCTGATTCAGGTAAAGGTTCCTGTCTGTAGGTTTAAAAAATGAGCCGGTGGCGGAACTGAAGGAATGGCATAGGGTCCGGATCTTACGGCATTCAGGTCATTGTACCAGGAGTTTATACAGGTAAACGTTTGCATGATCTTCCAACCGTATCATATAAAATCCTGGCGGGACGGTGTGAAAATGTATTTCTCCGGTAGGGAAGCCGGAGACAGCCTGTTCTTCAATAACCCCGCCGGCCGAATTCACCAGGGTCAGCCTTGTACGGTCAGCACTTAGGCCGCTAAAACGGAGGTCCAGCTGCCCGGCAGCAGCCGGATTTGGAAAAAACCGGGGGGCGGAATGTTTGGGGAATTGGGAAATGCCCGTAGGTTCCATGACCCAATAAGCCGTTGTCGTTATACCCACCCGCGACATGCAGGGATCGCTGTTCATCAGATAATACAGGGTGTCATTCAGGATCATAAAATCATACCGGCCGGTATCCGTTGTGGAACATGTAAATCCCGGCAGATCAACGATCGTCACGGTCGAGCCGGATTCCGAATACAAAGAACTTGGAATATAAGTAACGGCATCGGTGCTGTAATACAGGCTGTCGGTGCCGAAGTGAAAATACTCGAGAAACTGCCCTCCCACCAGGTAAACGGACCAGGTTGTGCCCTGTAATCCCTGGGAATACGCAGCATGAGAGGCGGTGATCAGAAGGAAAAAGACAGGAAAAAGTTTCTTCATAAACGTTATACGATTAGTTTGATGTTGGATACCAATACCGGGCTTGCTTTTCTGCCTGTTTTAGGTTATGCAGAAGGAGAGGAAGGTCCCGGATTCTGACTGCAATATAGAAATTTTTTTCCTCCAGGATTCAGGCTGGCAAGAGGCCGCCGGTTATGAATAGGATATCCTTTTCCTGTGAGCCTTTCAGGCCGGTTATCGGTTATGCCAGGGATGTTTTTATCCTGTCCTGAAAATCTGTACCTTTGTGGCCCTATCAGACGTCCATGAGCGACCAGATCAAGCATGAATGCGGCATCGCCCTTTTAAGGCTTTTAAAGCCGATTTCTTATTACAAAAAAAAGTATGGAACAGCCCTTTACGGTATCAATAAGTTGTACCTGCTTATGGAAAAGCAGCACAACCGCGGGCAGGATGGAGCAGGCGTAGTCAGCATCAAGCTGGATACGGAACCCGGGATCAATTACATGAAGCGGATCCGCTCCATCGCCAATCAGCCGATCCAGGATATTTTTGAACAGATCAACGAGCCCTTTGTGGAGCTGAAAAAGCATGACCCGGAGCGTTTACAGGACGTGGAATGGCTTAAAAACAACGTGCACTTCACCGGGGAAGTATTGCTTGGACATCTGCGTTACGGCACCTACGGGAAAAACAGCATTGAAAGCTGCCACCCATTCATCCGCGAGAATAACTGGACGACCAGAAACCTTGCTGTTGCCGGCAATTTTAATATGACCAATGTGGATGAACTCCTGCAGCAGTTGATTTTACTCGGGCAGCATCCCAAACACAAAGCCGATACGGTAACGGTACTTGAAAATATCGGGCATTTCCTGGATGAAGAAAATGAGCTGTTGTTCAAAAAATTCAAACAGGAGGAATTCACCAACCAGGAGATCACCGAACATATTACGCGGGAGCTCGACATCAAACGCATCCTGACGAGGGCATCCAAAAACTGGGATGGAGGCTATGTGATTGCAGGCCTGATTGGATCCGGCGATGCTTTTGTTATGCGCGACCCGGCAGGAATACGGCCGGCATTTTATTATGCAGATGACGAAATCGTGGTGGTTACCTCGGAAAGGCCGGCCATGCAGACTGCCTTTAACCTGGCCGTGGAACAGGTCCGGGAAATCAGGCCCGGCCATGTCCTGATTATAAAAAAGGACGGCAGCATGAGGGAGGATCAGTGCAAGGCGCCTGTAGAGCAGAAATCCTGCTCCTTTGAACGGATTTATTTTTCACGCGGTTCCGACGTTGATATTTATAAGGAACGAAAGGAACTTGGCCGGCTGCTCTGCCCGGCTATTCTGGAAACCTTGGATTACGACCTCCGCCATACCGTATTTTCGTTTATTCCGAATACGGCCGAAACCGCCTTTTACGGCATGGTGAAAGGGATGGAGGACTACCTGAGGGAAGTCAAGAAAAAGAAAATTCTCAAAGCGGGCCCCGGTTTAAAGGAGGATCAGCTGGATGACATCCTGGCCATCAAACCGAGGGTGGAAAAAATTGCCATCAAGGATGCAAAATTACGGACTTTTATCACCGACGACACGCACCGCAACGACCTGGTGGCGCATGTATATGACATTACCTACGGTACCATTATCAAGGGGCAGGATAATCTGGTCGTGATTGATGATTCCATAGTCAGGGGCACTACCCTGCGTCAAAGCATCCTGAAAATGCTGGACCGGCTGGGACCGAAAAAAATTGTGATCGTATCTTCAGCGCCCCAGTTGCGATATCCCGATTGTTATGGCATCGACATGGCCAGGCTGGGCGACTTTGTAGCCTTTAATGCAGCCATTGAATTGCTGGAAGAAACCAATCAGGAACATATTATCGAGGAGGTCTATCATAAATGCCTGGAACAACTGGAGAATAAGACGTTACCACCGGTAAATCATGTGAGGGAAATTTACGCCCCATTCACGCCGGCCGACCTTTCAAAAAAAATCGCCCAGTTGCTGAGAACACCGGATATACAAGCCGGGGTGGAAGTCATCTACCAGGACCTTGAAAACCTTCATGCGGCCTGTCCTAATCATAAGGGCGACTGGTATTTCTCCGGCAATTATCCGACACCGGGCGGTAACCGTGTCGTGAACCGGGCTTTTGTCAATTATATGAAAGGTTCCAATGAGCGGGCCTATTGAAGCTTCCATTTTTGTTTGGCACATCGGTAAAAATCATGTAGGTTTGTTTCATAAAATTTAACAGCACAGCGTATGTTCACAGGAATGCTCCATACCCACAAACTGGTGGTGATTTTATTTTTACTGCAATACGTGATCAAAACTGTCCTGCTGTTCCTCAATAAACAGGATGCGCTTCAAACCTATTCCCGGAAGACCAGGGTGCCGGAAATGATTGTCAGCACCTTGTTTTTACTGACCGGAATTTACATGTCGTTCAATTCCGGGGATACCGGGACCTGGTTGTGGGCCAAGATTGCAGCCGTTTTTATCTCCATTCCACTGGCCATAGTGGCGTATAAAAAAATGAATAAGGGGCTTGCCTTCCTGTCCCTGCTGCTTCTTCTTTATGCCTATGGCGTATCGGAAACCAAATCGCCGGATTTCAGAAAACCTGGCCGTACCAATGAGTTCGCAGGTCTTCCTCCGGATCAGCTCGGACGTGCCATCTTTGACAACAAATGCATGAACTGCCATGGACCCGAGGGTAAAGGAGGTCTTAGCGGGTCGAAGGACCTGGCGGCCTCCACACTGAGTCATGAAGAAAAAATCCACCGCATTGAAGAAGGGAAAAACGCCATGATGGGGTATAAAAAAATATTGTCACCGGAAGAAATAGAAGCCGTGGCCGTATATGTTGAATCGCTGAAGTAATTTTTCTTGCCCCGTCAACCCGTTTCCACTGTAAAAATTGCTGAAACCACCGTACTGATTGGTCTGGTTACGGGGGAACAGCCGCTGGAACAGGTTAACGAATACCTGGATGAATTGGCCTTCCTGGCGGAAACGGCCGGCGCTGAGGCCAGGCGGAAATTTATTCAGAAACTGGATCATCCCGATCCACGCACCTTCATTGGCTCGGGCAAGCTGAATGAGGTGGCTGCTTATATCCGGGAACAAGGCATCAGCATGGCCATTTTTGATGATGAACTTTCGGGTGCGCAAATCCGCAATATTGAAAAAGTGCTGCAATGCAAGGTGCTGGACAGGACCAGTCTGATTCTCGATATATTTGCAAAACGGGCCCGGACGGCACAGAGCAAGGTTCAGGTGGAACTGGCCCAGTACAAGTACCTGCTTCCCAGGCTCACACGCATGTGGACCCACCTCGAGAAACAACGGGGAGGGATAGGCATGAGAGGTCCCGGAGAAAGTGAAATTGAAACCGACCGACGCATCATTCGTGATAAACTGGCCCTGCTGAAACTGAAGCTTAAAGATATTGAAAAGGTCAACATGACCCAGCGGAAGTCAAGGGGCAATGTGGTCCGGGTGGCCCTGGTGGGCTATACGAACGTGGGCAAATCGACCATCATGAATGTGCTGAGCAAATCGGAGGTGTTTGCCGAGAATAAACTGTTCGCCACCCTCGACACCACGGTCCGCAAAGTGGTGCTGGACCAGGTCCCTTTTTTATTATCGGATACGGTTGGGTTTATACGAAAACTTCCACACGACCTGGTGGAATCTTTTAAATCCACGCTGGATGAGGTGCGGGAAGCCGACATCCTCATCCACGTGGCAGACATCTCGCATCCGCAGTTTGAAGATCAGATTGCTGTGGTGAATGAAACGCTGATGGAACTGGGAGCTGCCGATAAGGAAGTCCTGCTGGTCTTCAATAAGATAGATGCCTACCGGTATACGGAAAAGGAAGAAGACGACCTGACCCCTCATAAACCTGAAAACAGGAGCCTGCAGGACCTGAAAAAATCCTGGATGGCACGGGCCAATTACCCCTGCATTTTTATTTCTGCAGCTAACAGGGAGAACCTGGAAGAATTGCGTAACGCACTGGTGTCCCTGGTAAAGAAGGTGCACGATACACGGTATCCCAATATTCCGGTGGAATAAAAGCGGGTTGTTTTCAGGTACTCTTTTATAATTACCGGCAAAACAAGGTGTTTAAAACACTGAATTACTGTTACGGCCTTGTTTTGAGATCTCGCCTGAACCCATTACTTTTACCTGTTCATCCTCCTGATGTAATCCAAATTCCATGAATATGAAAAAACCTGCTCAACGTCCCCTCGTTTCCCTGCTGTTTCTTATATGCTTTTTTATGTCCAGGCTGCCCGTTTGGGCCGGGTTAGGCGATACTACAGTGGTACAGACCCTGCGCTTTGACAGCACCCTGCGGGCCGGCGTGTTTTTGTTTCCGGACGACAGCTCCAAAACCTACCAGAAAATTGTGATGCTGTACAGCATGCGTTGCAAGAACGGGCTGATTTCCACAGGCTCGAATACCAATTTGGGTTGCGGGGAATGGGATTACAACTGTTATACATACGTGGTGGACTCGGCACAGACGGATTCCCTGAGAACCATAACGGGATCGTATAAAATCAGCAACTTCAATGATTCGGTTTTCAGCTATACGAATAATCCTGTTTATTCCTACACGTTGTATACCCAGCAGCAGGTCAGTTATACCAGTACCATTTCGGAAGTCACCGGCTCCATCGGAAGCGGGAATACCCCGCTGAACGAGCCCTTCGATGCCGCACAACCGGCCGGGCGTTCCCAATACCTGTTTACGGCAAACGAACTCACGCTGGCCGGTCTTCCGGCAGGAGATATCACGGGCCTGCGCCTGGATATTTCCGCTCCGGGCTCCACCCTGGACAACCTGCGCATCCGGCTGAAAGCCACCCAGGTCATTGCGCTGAATCCCGCTTTACCTGAAACGGAGGGCTTCACAGAGGTCTATTTCCTGAACACCAGCCTGGCCGCCACCGGATTGCAATCTTTTAACTTTTATACGCCGTTTAACTGGGACGGTATATCAAACGTGATTGCTGACATCAGCTATACGAACGCCTCCGCGGGGGTAGCCACTACGGTTAACGGACATGATGCCGGCTTCACTGCCGCATTGCATACCAGCGGCTACGATGCCTTTCTCCAAACGAACGGGTCCCTTTCCTGCATGAAAATCAATCCCGGGTTCTTCCCGGCCATCAGCGATCAGGTAACCGTGGCGTTCTGGCTCTTCGGCGACAGCCTTCAGTTGCCGGCCAATACCTCCATTATCGAAGGGGTGGATGCCAATAACAACCGGCAGGTGAACATTCACATGCCCTGGAGCAATTCCGATGTATACTGGGATTGCGGAAATGACGGCTCCGGCTATGACCGCATCAGCAAAACAGCCACGGCCCAGGAAATAGCCGGGCGATGGAACTTCTGGGCCTTCACCAAGAATGCCGTTACGGGGGTGATGAACATCTACCTGAATGGGGCGCTCTGGCACACGGGAACCGGCATGAACAAACTCATCGACATTCATGAAATGGTTGCCGGGATGAATATCAATGCCGCCTACGTATATCGTGGTAGTTATGATGAATTCAGTTTCTGGAACAAGGAGCTCAGCCAGGCTTCCATCGGGGAAATCATGTACCGTGACATCACACCGGCCCATCCGGATTATTCCAGCCTGATGGCGTATTACAGACTCAATGAAGGAAGCGGCAACCTGGCCGCCGATGATTCACCGGGAAACTATGATGCTGAACTGGTCAACCCCTGCTGGAGATCACACCGGGGCCATACCCGGTTCCGGAATTTCTGGCAGGACACTTTCCGGCCGAATGCAGTTTTCGTGCAGGGCGTTTATACCAGCTCGGTCATCACTTCCCAGGTGACCGATTCCATGCCTGAGCCGGCCACTTCCGTCATTTCGTACCAGGTAGTCGCCAACGACCTGGAGGTGATTGACACCGTGTATGTCTGGCAGTCCGGGTATGCCTATATCTACAATCCCCAGGGTATGGTGGTGGATTCCGTTCTGGTTCCTTCACAGAATACGATAACCGTTACCCCCCTGACCTATTATCAAAAACGGCCCATGCGCCTGGAGCTGATCAATTTCATCACGCCTTACGGCATCAACCTGAACCTTGACGGGCTGACCGGCAAGACCTGGGAATTTGATGTAACCGATTTCGCGCCTGTCCTGAAAGGAGCCCGGTTCCTGGCCATGGAAGACGGCAAGTACCAGGAGGATAACGACATTAAGTTTGTGTTTTATGAAGGCGTGCCGCCGCGTGACGTGAAATTCATCTCCCAGGTATGGCCCAGCGGCTCCTGGGTGTCTCCTTCGTATAATGATATTGTTGCCAATAGGTATTTTGAACCCCGCGATCTGACCTTGCCGGCGAATGCCTCCGGATTTAAAATTCGTTCAGCCATCAGCGGGCACGGGCAGGAAGGTGAATTTATAGCTCGAAATCATACCATCACCCTGAACGGCTTTACCAACTACACCCGTTCGGTCTGGAAAACCTGTGCGATGAACCCGGTTTATCCCCAGGGCGGGACATGGATATATGACCGGGCCGGCTGGTGCCCTGGCGCGGCCGTGGACATGAAGGAATACGAACTCACCCCCAATGTCACTCCCGGAGCGCAGATCAACCTGGATTACAGCCTGCCCCCGCTGGGCAACCCGGGTAGTTCCAATTACCGCGTGAACAACCAGCTGGTGGGTTACGGGGCACCCAACTTCACGGTGGATGCCGCTGTTGATTTTATAAAATCCCCGTCCAGGCGAATCGAGTTTCTGCGCCGGAACCCGATCTGCAATGCACCGGTGCTGACCATCAGGAATACCGGAAGTACGGTGCTGACTTCCGTGAATATTCATTATGGCCGTGTGGGGGCAACCTTGTCCACCTATGCATGGACCGGCAGTCTGAATTTCCTGGAGACAGCTGAGGTCACGCTTCCCGCACCTGACTGGAGCGGATCGAATACCAATGAATTTATGGCGTATGTAACGGATCCCAACGGCGGCGCTGATTTATATGCAGGAAATGATACACTATATTCTCCTTTTGATGTTCCTGTCGTATATCCCTCCGGGTTAATATTTGAACTGAAGACCAACAATTACGGTTCGCAAACGAATTATTCCCTTCGCGATGCTCAGGGGAACTTCATCATCAGCCGCAGCGGGTTGGGCAACAATATCATTTACCGGGATACGGTTAACCTCGGACTGGATTGTTTTACGGTGAACCTGAACGACCTGGGTCATGACGGGTTGAGCTGGTGGGCCAATACCGGCCAGGGAACCGGGTATTTCAGAATCCGGAGCCTCAGCAACGGAGCGATTATCAAAACCTTCAATCCCGACTTCGGTGACAATATATACCAGCAGTTTACGGTCACGTATGCCCTTCCGGTGGAGGAGCCACTGGTGGAGGAGCCGGGGGATTTTGCCGTGTTTCCAAACCCGGCATCGGAGGCCTTCAGAGCCGTATTTTCCCTGCCTTTACATGCACATGCCATCATCCGGCTGCTGAATGTTTTAGGACAGGAGTTGCAGACCGAACAGGTGGAAGTATCCCAGCCGGTTGAACGACTGGATATGGATGTATCGGCTGTTGAAAACGGAATTTATTATGTAATGCTGGAATCCGGTCCTTACAGGGTCATCCGGAAACTGGTGGTGGAAAGATAAATTTCTGTCCTTTCCAACAGGAATGTAACGGATGGATGACGCAGGCGTAATCCCTCAGCGCTCAATCTTCACTCCGTCATATTTCTGAACTTCCCCTCCCTGGTAAACAGTGGTCAGGATCAGTTCCCCGCCTTCATCAAAAATCCTCCAGGTACCGTCGGGTACACCCTGCTTATAACTACGTTCCTCGCGCAGCCGACCGTTGCTGTAAAAAAATTTATGCAGGCCATTGGGCAGTCCGTCGGTATACTCGCCTTCAAAAGCCTTGCGCCCGTTGGGATAGGTTTGGGTCCAGGTGCCGGTTTCCCGGCCGTCAATATATTTTCCGGAGGCACGGTAATCGCCGTTGGTAATTTTCCAGTTCCCGTTTTTCATGCCGGCGCTGTATTCCCCTTCGGCAATGATCATCCCGGATTCGTTATACTCTTTGGAGATGCCGTCTTCCTTTCCGTCAAAATAGTTTTCTTCCCTTAGCAAACTGCCGGAAGGGTAATACCACTTCCACTCCCCTTCCGGAAGCCCTTTCCGGTATGCGCCTTCCTGCTGGAGACGATGGCCGTGGTAATAAAATTTCCAGGGTCCTTCCCGTTTTCCGTCCTTGTAATTTCCTTCTGACCTGACGGTTTTATCCGGATATAAAAATTTCCACGGACCCTGTTCCTTTCCAAATTCATCCACGATACCTTCCGCAATGATTTCATCCCTTTCGTATAACTTCGATTCCACGACTCGTCCTGTCGTGTCATAAAGCCGGTAAATGCCTTCCTTCAGCCCGTCCCGTATGTTTACGGAAGATTTTACGTAACCGCCGGGGTGATAATTCCGTTTGATTTCCAGCTTCACCTTGGTCTCCTGGTTTTGTTCCACAAGCCTGCCGTTGCGGTAAATTTCCATTTTGGTCACCATGCCGTCTTCGCCATATTCCCGGTAAACGCCGTCCAGCTGGTTGTCCTGGTAGGTGCTTTCGGTTTTCACCTTGTCCCTGGGATAGAATTCTTTCCACGTACCCTGTTTCAGTCCGAATTTATCCACGCGGTTTATTTTCTCTTCCTTTTTAAAATATCCCTTATCGTATAAGGTTAACGTTATGATTCGCCCGTCATCCCCGTATTCCTTGGCCAGGCCGTTTTCCACACCTTTTTCATATGGAATGGTTTTGATGACTGCTCCGGCCGGGTTGTAATATTTCATCAGCCCGTTGCGGATATTGTCGGTGACGGTTTCTTCAGACATGATTTTACCGTCCGGGAAAAATTCCTTCTGCGGACCGTTTTTCTTGCCGTTTAGATAATTGTTCACCGCTGTCACCGTGCCGCTGTCCGAGTAAAAGGTCCACTCCCCCTCCAGCAGGTGGTTGATCCGGTTACCCGATGACTTGAGTTGCCCGTTTTCATAATAAGACTTCCAGATGCCTTCTGGCTTTCCGTTCTTCAGCAGACCTTCGCTGCTGAGTTTTCCGTTGGGGAAATAAAATTTATTATAGCCGTTCGGATCAGACTTGTCCTGCGCAAACGAATGTTGCAGGACTGCCAATAGCAGTATACCCGGCAGGAGCCGGACGAATTTCCATAAAAACGGTTCACACATCTGAAATCAATAAATTGGAATACAATAATAAGCAACGGAATCTGATTATTCCGAATTACGGAACAGAAAAAGCCGAATCGAAGCGAGGATTTTGATAACTCCGGCCTTTTGGAACGGAATGAACGGCGCTAACCTCGCGTGAATCGCCCCGTCCCGCCAAATGGCGGGGGCATCCATGATATTTTTTTATTCACCGCAAACGGCAGGGCATTCACCCGAAGAGATTGACAGCGGGATCCGGAGAGGCCCTGACATGGGTCCAGACACCAACCTGTATCATCAGGAATGGCATACTCCAAATGAGATTCTATTTTATTGTTATTTAATGAATTATGATTTGTGATGAAATGGACTTCAACCGGCTGAAAACCATTCAGGGGCCATTTTAAAACCTCTGCTTAGAAAAAGGTGCTGTTTGCTCAAAAATGCAATTTGTTTGGCAGTTTTTTATTATTATCTTTGAATTGGCCAAAATCCGCCCGGGAAGGAAGCCTGAACTTCCCCGGAGAACAAATCCTTTATTCCAAATCCTGTATTGAAAAACCACTTTCCGCCACTCATGTTATACCAATCCATTTCATGTCCGGTTAAATCAGGCTTGATCCTGTTCCTGCTGGCAATCCTGCCAGGACGGGGGGTACTGGCTCAGAACGCCGGCATCGGATCAGCATCTTTTGTTCCTAATCCCTCAGCCATGCTTGAAATTCAGGCCGGGGCCGGTAATGATAAGGGTTTGTTAATCCCCCGCATGACCGATGCCCAGCGGCTGGCTATAAATCCCCTGCCTGCTGCGGCCCAGGGGCTGCTGGTTTACCAGACCAATACGGCCGGGGCATCACTGGAGGGATTTTATTATAACGTCAGCCTGACCACCACGCCTTCCTGGGTTTATTTATCACCAGGCGGAGGGAGCGGATGGAGTTTGACTGGAGATGCCGGAACCAGCCCTGCAGTAAATTTTATCGGCACCACCGACACACAGGACTGGGTCATTAAAACGGATAACCTGGAACGGGCCCGTTTTTTCAGTACGGGCGAATTACGGATCAACACCAACAACCTCAATGCCGGTGAAGTGGTCACCGTGGTCGCCACCGGGGCTGCCGGGGCCATCAGTGCTATCGGCGATGATGCCATCAACGGATACAGTATCGCTACCGGAACCGGCGTGTATGGGGAAAATGACGGTACGGGTACCGGACTTTGGGGCGTGAATTTCGATCTGGGTATTGGCACCCGGGGAGATAATATTGCCCCATCGACACCGACCTCCGTGACCACTTATGGCGTATATGGCTCCAATTCCAGTGTTCCTACCGGAACGGGAATTACGGTTGGCGTGGGAGGCTATGCGACGGCAGGCAGCCTCGATGCCAGGGGAGTAAACGGACAGTCACAGTCGACAAACGGCATCGGCGTGGCTGGATTTAATACGGCACCTTCGGCAGCGAATTTCAACGCTCATGGTGTATACGGACAAACGGCCTCCCAGTTGGCATACGGTGTTGCCGGGGTGAACACTTCGGTCACGGGCCAGGCCCATGGCATTCAGGGAACAGCATCTTCAACAGGAACGGCTGCCGGGGTAAGAGGGGTTAATAATGCCAGCCCCGGTACGGGAGGCATCAGCTTTGGTGTGTGGGGAACGGCAGGCGGAACGCCAACGGGATCTGGGGTCGTATATGGAGTGCGCGGAGAAGCTTCGGCTGTAACAGGCGTGGCATATGGTGTTTCAGGGCGCACCGGATCACCGACGGGTTTTGGCGTGAGCGGGTTCAACACCAATGCATCGGGAACCGGTATCATCGGAACAGGAAATAATATCGGCGGAAACTACCTCGTGGCCGGAAGCGGAGGCGCTTTTACGGGCTCCACCATTGGAGCCTTTGCCATAGGCATCACTGCAGGCAATTCAACGGGCCTGTTAAGCGTCAGCAACGGGGCGGCATTGACAACCCTGGTCGGCGGCTCCGGCATTTCGGGCAGCAGCGATATTACCGGTATAGCCGGATGGGCCAATTCCGGATCGCTGGCCAACAGGTCGGGCGGATATTTTGATGCCAATGCCGGTACCTCCTATGCTTACGTGGGAGCCATTACCCTGGCGGGGGTGAACCGTAAAATTGAAGGCAACGGAACGGTCAATACAACAGTCAAAGATCTGAATGATAAACTGGTCGTGCTTTCCTGCCCCGAAGCGCCTGAAAATTTATTCCAGGATTTTGGAAAGGGAAGGCTCGTCAACGGCAAGGCTCATATCACGATGGATCCGGTATTTTCAAAAAACATTACCGTCAGCGGGAAACATCCCCTTCGCGTGTTTATCCAGCTCGGCGGCGATTGCAAGGGCGTCTATGTAGACCAGGAAACAGCTCAGGGCTTTGATGTGACCGAACTGCAGAACGGAACTTCGGATGCGCCGTTCACCTGGTTTGTGACGGCCAACCGGGCGGATGAAACCAACGCGGATGGCACGGTATCCAGGTATTCCGCCGAGCGATTTGCCCCGGCCATCGGACCTGCCGTGCGGACCGAACAGCAAAAAAACAGTATGGTTAACCAGTTGGTGCCTGTTGATGCAAACCCTGCCGTACCTCTCAAACCCCTGCCCACCGAGCCCCGAAAAAGCAAGAACCGGAAATAAGCCACCTTCACCTCTCTCCAACCTCCAACCAATAGCCATGAAAAAGAAAAGCCTTCTCCGCCCCTTTTCATTCATTCTGTTGCTCATCATTTTTGTTTCTGTACAGGCCACCGCACAGGGTCTGATCAATAATGGCGCCCGGCTGGTGCTGACGCCCGGTGCGTTTCTGTATATTGACGGAGGTGCGGCAGTGGGTAATTTCACCAACCAGGATGCCGGTGCCTTTACCGGAACGGTGGAGAACCAGGGAACCATTGATGTGACCGGTGACTGGACCAACCTCTCCGCAGCTAACGTCTTCAATGCCAGCACGGGCACGGTGAGGCTGCTGGGCGCCAACCAGTTTATCCAGGGTACCGCTTCCACGTATTTCAACAACCTGACCCTGCTGGGATCGGGAACCAAGACCCTGAATATTCCCACGCTGACGGGCGGCGGATTTGCTTTACCCAACGGGGTGCTGGACCTGACCACGCTTCCCCTTAACCTGAATGCGTATATGCTGACAGTTAATAATCCCGCCACCACGGCGGTGGTCAACACCACGGGTTACATTATTTCCGAAACACCGGCGGCGATTAACCCCAGCATTGTGAAATGGAACATGGGCGCCACGAACGGCATTTACATTTATCCTTTTGGCGTGGCCGGCACACAGATACCCTTCACCCTGAATAAAACAGCCGGCAACGGGAACGTCTCCGTTTCCACCCGTGCCACGGCCCTGTCGAACAACACGCTCTGGCAGGCTACCGTCACAAACATGTACAGCGGGGTGGTGGCCGGACCCGGCGAAGTGCCGGTGGTCATCGACCGCTGGTGGGATGTAGATCCTTCGGCACCGGTGACAGCCCAGTTGTCGTTTACCTACCGGGGCATGGAAAATACCACCACGTATAATCCAACGGGCACCTTTGCGGCCCAGAACTGGAACAGTGTGCAGTGGCTGCCCCCGGTGGGAGCAGGACCGGGTGTGCTGGTGGGAACCGCTTCAGTGACCATACCGGCCCAGGCGCTGAGTTCCACACCCTGGGTGCTGTCCAACCTGGATGCACCCCTGCCGATTGAACTGCTTTCGTTTACGGGTACGTGCAACGCGGTTGATGATGTTGTGCTGAACTGGACCACGGCTACGGAGATCAATAACCATTATTTTGAAGTGGAAAAAAGCAGTGACGGAAAAGGGTATGAGTTTTTAACGCGCGTCAACAGCCGGGGAAACAGCAGTCAGGCCCAGCAGTATAGTTTTACGGATGCACAACCCTATGGGGAAATCACCTATTACCGGCTGAGCCAGACCGACCTGAACGGACATACGGAGTTCTTTGACCCCATACCGGTGCGGGGATGCTCCCCGGAACCGCCGGAGGTCGTGCATGCCTGGAGTCACCAGGACAACCTTCACCTGGTGGTGAATACGGCGTCTGATAAAAATTTTCAAATCAGGCTTTATGATGCCAGCGGCAGACTGGTGTTTGCATCGGAAGAATTTTTTGCTTCCGGTTTGTCGGAAAAGCTCCTGAATACGGCGAAATGGAGTAAGGGAGTTTATTTCCTCAACCTGCGCAACGATGTGGAAGACCTTCATTTTAAGGTGATGACGGGACAGTAATTAGCTCTGGTGCTTCCGTATTATTCTGTTTTCTGGATAATTAATTTCAGGCAATGGGACCCGCTTTCTGTATCGAATTTTAGAAAATAAATACCGCTATTAAGATTTCCGGCATTTAATTTAATACTATGCATTCCATGCTCAAATTTTTCATCCGCAATTTCCATACACGTTTCGCCAAGCAGATTTGCCAGGCTAAGATGCACATTCATTTTTGACGGAATGAAAAAACGGATTTGTGTGGATTGATTAAACGGATTCGGTTGTGGCGGATAAAGCACCAATGAATTCGGACTTGTATTTTCGTTTATGCCAACAGCTATAGTGGTGGTGGCATCAGCAACTAATGGATCATCTTCTATATTTGCTACATTGTCTATTGCAACACTATAAAATCCATATTTATGACCATTACTTCCATAGTATGTAGCTGAAGTATCTTTTGTACCATTTATCCACAAGTTGCTGATTGTATCATCGGTGATTGCATAAACCAGGTATTCCATTATTCCGGCATCATTATCAAAACCACTCCAACTAACTGTAAAAGCGGTATCAGGTTGAAATAAGGATAGAGAAGCAACTGAACTTTGGGGTTTAATAGTATCAATTGTATTAATCCAAGTTTGAGTTGCAATTGCCGGATTGGCATCAAAAATTATACTTGCTGCATTAGGTATTGCCTGAAGATGCGGTAGATTATTTTTGGGTTTAACAATTAATGTGATAAATCCTTCTCCCTCAGGAGATACTACATCAGGGGGCAAAAAACCATCATTTATATTTTTTGTTATGTTACGAGTTATTGTGTCTAAAGATAAAAACTGAATCTCAGCAACACCTTTAATAGGGTCAAATCTTCCAATTGTTCTGAGAAAAATATTTTTTGCAGGACGCAAATCAATATCAACCGTGAAGTTGCCAGAAGGATTTTGAAGATTAATTATTGTGTCACCGAAACCAAAGGCTGAGAAATGCAATGTGTTGAAATCAAATAATGAATTATTAATGCTATCAAAAATTATTACTTGCCTGGCTGGTGCAGTAGCTGAATCAACATTTGTAAAATATATATTGTAAAACAATTCATCCTTGCCATTTATATAATTATATGAATTGAGACCTGAAGGACCTTCTTTAGTATTAGGATCCAATGATAAAACAAAATTAAGGGGCTTAAATTTTGTTTTTGGAACCTTTTTCTTAAAAATGCAATTACCTTCATCTGCAAAGCAATCATGCATAGCGCTTAATCCGCCAGTGGCCCCACTGGCGAGTTGCTCCGCTGCATATCTTGCTAAAGATAATGTACTTCCGCTTGCGCAATTTATTATGCTACCTGCCACGTTTGTAGAAACATCAAAACATTTCATGCTATACGCAAGACCTTGATCAGATGAAGTGGCTGCATCATAAATTGCGCATCCGGTTTGCGCAATACCAACAAAACAGCCTGCTCCGGGTAATAATCCAAGAATATCTAAATAGCAGTTAAGACAAGCAGGCAACAATGAACAGCCCATAGTGGTGCGCAACCCAATACTATCTAATTGTGGTGCATCAAAAAGAGGATCAAAAATATCGGCACTCAAAATAAAATTTCCTCCGCTTGCAGACTTAACTGCAAAATCAAAATATTTTGTTGAACCCGGCTCAATATAAGCAGCCATAAAAAGCATCAACTTAACAGAATCATTGCTTAGAGAATCCCATAATGTTATAATTGGGTTGATTGAGTCGAGTACTATTTGTGGAAGATTTGTAGAACTATCAAATGGAGTCAATAATGTAACATTAACTTCAGCAGGAAGTTTTATTGAAATTGGAACACCAAAACCTGTTTCATTGCCTTTGTTGCTGTATGCAAGCCTGATAAGTGAATATGTATTTGTAAGTATTCTGCTTCTACCAACAATCTCTATTGTTCCATCAAATTCCCTTGAAGGTTCTATCTCAAAACCATTATACAATGTATCTTCAGGAAATCCGGGTGTATTGACAACTACGTTCCAAAAACCAAGCGGGGCAGAGTTAAACTTGAATATAACCTTTAGTCTTAATGAATCAACAAAAATATTATACGATGCTGGAATATCGCTCATTCCTGTTTTACAAAGTCTAACAATGGAACCCGGAGAGAACCCTACTCCGTTGATTTTTGAAATTACTGTTCCTGTTGCTCCGCCAAAATCCGGAGTTATAGACTGGATGCCTCGCACCGGAACGTTGTTACACCCTGTATCAACAGCACATAAATTCGAAGTAATCAGGCAAGCATTATAAATTCCTGCAGCAGCATAGGTATGTGTGGTAAACACTTCTGAATTTGTATTGCCATCTCCAAACATCCAATAATGTGAACTATCATATTCACTTTTGTTATTAAATAAAACAGTATTGCCATTTACATCAAAATCAAAATCACTTACTGCTCCGTACGTTCCGCAAACAGTAAAGGGCTGAGGTGCATAATGAGTCCACACGCCATTTGCATTGCGTGCTCTCAGGTATATGGTGTGAGCGCCCATTGCAAGCCCGCTCAAAAAAACACTGTCGTTAGTTATTATACCTGTTGTGGAAATATTCACCTGAGTAGCATTTTCAAATCCGGGATCGGGCCCATCAATAAACGCTTCGGCATAAGTAAATGGGAGTCCTGAATCCGGCAAAACGGATAT
>CAYWHE010000021.1:0-30005 GCA_964458125.1 uncultured Flavobacteriaceae bacterium
GTTCTGCGCATAATAAAAATTTTTAAACACGGCTGTCTGTTAAAAAGCGGCCGGATGACAAAAGTAATATTTTTTTCAAATAACCAGCAGGATTTTTTCAAAATTCCTTATGCCTGATAGAAATCTGCTATCTTTGATAGATGAAAAAGCATGCGCTTCTTTTTTTGATTACGGTTTTTTATTTTCAATTTTCAGCCGGGCAGAATCCTTTGGTGAAGCAATGGGATTATAGGTTTGGAGGTGACAGTTCCGACTTTTTAATCGGATCACTTAATGCACAAGATGGTGGATACCTATTTGGTGGCAGTTCCTTTTCTGGGATTTTTGGAGATAAAACACAACCAAATTGGGATACTTCAAAATTAACAGAAGATTTCTGGATCGTTAAAACCAACGCTTCCGGACTTAAAACATGGGATAAAAGGTACGGTGGTTACCGGATTGATTTCCTGACATGCATGGATAAAACAACGGATGGTGGCTTTATCCTGGGGGGGCGGTCCAAATCAACTGTAAGTGGAGATAAAACAGAGCCAAACCGTGATACTTCCTGCGGACCAATGCAACAATGTTCATACGACTATTGGATTGTAAAAGTTGATTCTTTAGGAAATAAGGAATGGGATAAAACCTTTGGAACTGATTTTGACGATGACCTGTTTGCCATACGTCAGACTCCGGATGAAGGGTACATTTTGGGTGGATTTACCAATAGTGGAATTAACGGGGATAAAACTCAGGCTTCGAAGGGAAATTATGATTATTGGATTATAAAAACTGATCTGTTTGGCAACAAGGAATGGGATAAATGTTATGGAGGCACCCAACCTGACCACTTATATTGTCTTGAATTAACTTCTGATGGCTGTTGCATACTTGGCGGCACCTCACTTTCCGACAGCAGTGGCGATCATTCGAGTCATAATTGTGGAGGTAATGATTATTGGATCATAAAAATTGATTCTGCAGGAAATAAGCTTTGGGACAAAAACTATGGAGGAACAGATTATGACCAAATTTTTTCAATTGCGGCCACGGCTGATAATGGTTTTATTCTCGGGGGATATTCAAGATCCATATCAGGTTGTGAAAAAACGCAGCCCTCGCAGGGTGATTTAGACTATTGGATAGTCAAGATAGATTCCTCCGGTAACAAAGAATGGGACAAGGATTTTGGCGGAACTAGCCTTGATGCTCTGCACTCAATACAGCAAACCACAGACAAGGGATATATTTTAAGCGGAGGGTCCTATTCAGGCATTGGCGGAGATAAAACCGAACCTAACCTGAGCATCATACAAACATGGATCATTAAAACTGATTCCATGGGTATTTTGCAATGGGATAAAACACTCAGAACAATTTCCAATTACGGTGATGGCTGGGGTGTCGCCATTCAGGCATTAGATGGTTGCTTTGTGATTGCAAATTCAAGTTCTGCCGGAATGGGAGCTGATAAAACTCAATTGAATTGCGATACAACAAATTCAACATTTGATTTCTGGATTACAAAATATTGTTACTCAACTTCAATTTTTTCCTCTTCTGATACCAATTTCTGTGACAAACAATACATCGACTTCTACGACCACTCCATCAATTCCCCAACCTCCTGGCTCTGGCTTTTTCCCGGTGCTGTTCCATCTTCCAGTACACAACAAAATCCAACCGGAATCTTTTACAACAGCTATGGCAGCTTTGATGTCACCCTGATAGCCTGCAATGCTGCAGGTTGTGATACGCTGTACCTTCCCGGTTTTATTCATGAATTTCCAAATCCGCCTGCACCTGTGGTAACATGGGTTTCCGATACTCTTTTTTCAACTCCGGCCTATGCGTACCAGTGGTATTACAATTCGACCATCATTCCGGGTGCTATTGGCCAGTCCTATGTTTTTCAGCAGCCGGGAAATTATTTTGTGATGGTTACCGACAGCAACGGCTGTTCTACTCCGTCCACTGTACTTTATACCGGTTTAGATGGAATGACGGATCAGGCCGGGGTACAGATTCTTCCAAACCCTTCCACAGGCGATTTTATAATGGCCGGTGTGCCCGATAATTCGATTATTAAAATTTACGACACGGCAGGCCGGCTTCTTTTTTCGGATTTCGTTCAACCGGATAAACATCTTCATTGTTTAGCCTCCGGAGGCGTTTATTTCCTGGAAATTACGTTACCTCCTGGCATGGCACGGGGGCAGGCCGGTCGTATCATTAAAAAATTGGTAAAAATGGATTGATTGCCTGAAATTTTATATTTTAGATGTTTATTTCAGTACCCGCATTATCCTGCATCATACGTTAATTTACGCTACACGAAAATGAAGACATACCTGCTGATTCCGCTTTATTATTTCCTGTTTATCAGTTCTGCCCGTTCACAAAATGGACCTGTTCAGACTGCATCTCAACGCATGGATTCATCCAATCCGCCGCTTGTTGCTGCAAAAAACCCGCCCCCGGTCCACGTTCAGGCAATTGCCCCGGTGATTTCATTTAATGAACATCCCGTTAACCACAACATGCACATCACCTGCGACGGAGTCAATTATTACACCATCAACGGAGGTAATTCCGGCACTGGCCAGATCAATCAATTCGACCTTGGCGGTAACCTGCTGCAGACCTATCCCATCCAGATCGATGGCCGGGGTTTGTCCTATAATCCAGCAGACAGTTTTCTCTACGCATCGCTGTTTATGGGCGATATTGTGAAAATAACCAACCTGGCAGGCGGAGCCTTTATTACCGTTTTTCCCAGCGCCATGCATGACGCCCAGGCTTCCTTTGCCATTTCCCCGGATGGTTCAAAATTTTATGATTTCGCATCCGGTACCTTATATGTGCATGATTTCGCTACCGGGGTAATTACCGACACGCTTATCGGCCTTTCTTTCGGACCGGGCAATTTTGGGGGAAATGCCGCAGTGGCCGTAGATTCCAATTATATTTATACCTGTGACGCCTCTACAAAAAATGTTTATATTTATGATCAGTTGGGTTCCCTGGTTCAAACCTTACCGCTTGATTCAGGCGATAACGGGCATGCCCTTTCCATTGCTAACAACCTTTTATTTATTTCAAAAGACGGGAATTACAACACCGGTACCTGGTACGGCTATTCGCTTTATGGCGGAAGCACTCCGGTTGCCGGCCTGTCCAGCACCGACAGCACCTTGTGTGAAAAACAAACCATTGATTTTTATGATCTCAGTACCAATAACCCGACTTCCTGGCACTGGTATTTTCCAAATGCCTCACCCGATACCAGTACCCTGCAAAATCCGACGGCGATCTATTACAATGCTTATGGAACCTATGATGTAGCCCTGGTGGCGTGTAATGCAAACGGGTGCGACAGCCTGTTCCTGCCTGGTTTTATAACAGTTTTCCAGTCCCCGCCCCAACCAACGATCACCCTGAGTAACGATACTTTATTCTGCTCGCCGGCCTTTACCTATGCCTGGTATGAAAGCACCAACCCTTCCCTGATTCTTTCTACCGATTCCTTTTATGTGACAACGCAAAACGGGAATTATTTTGTTATCGTGACTGACAGTAACGGTTGCGCCGTTGCCAGCAATATACTGTTGATCAATACTGGCGTAGCATATCAAACCAATGACTTAAAGATTACTTTATACCCTAACCCGGCATCCGGTCTGATGTACATTGAGTTATTCGATAATGTTTTAAGGGCCAGACTGGAAATCCTCGATATTCATGGTGAAAGGATCAGGAGTTACCAATTAAAGGAAGGACAGAATGAAGTTGATATTTCTTCTTTAGCAAAAGGGATGTATTTTTTGAAAATATCGGCTGGGGATAAATATAGTTACCATAAGATAATGATATTGAATGAAGACATTCATACGCTTCATTAGAGTGGACTTTTCTCCTCCGGAAAAAAGCTGTCCGTATTCAATATGGCATACTTAATGCTCGGGAAACTGATCTACAAATAATTGTATTTCAGATACTTAAACGAATCTGGAAATCCTGCCATCATTTTTTTACATTTGCTTTTCTTATTCCAATAAACAAGCGTGCAGGCCAGGATATTTTTTATCGGTTTTTCATTTATTTTTCTGTGGAGTTCAACTACTGAGATAATGGCCCAGGATACCATTACAGGGTCGAATACAGGTGAGCGACTGGCCGATCCAGGGGAGTTTATCCTGCTGAACGGAGAAAATGCATTTTCCGATGCCTATGATTCATCCCTTTATGGAATTCAAAACACCAATCCGGTTTTATTCCATAACGGTTACACGCAATACACCGGCAACCTGGGCGGAGCGGCATGGAACGGACATTTTTACAGGGAACCCCTGCCGCTGAAGATCCGATATGGACTGCACCCTTTTGACGCTTACGACTTTGGCATACAACCAGGCATTTTAAACAAGAAAAGGATATTTACTTCACTCCGGTATTCCAGGGGATCAAAAAAGGAACAATACTTTTTGCTGATGCATAAACAACGCTTTGGCAAACGACTTTATGCCGGTCTTGATTTTGCGGCCGGGGCGTCCCAGGGATTTTACGCCCGGCAATTAAGCAGTCTCAGGAATTTTGACCTGTACACCCTTTTTCATACCAGGGACCTGCGTTATGGCATCTATGCCAAATTCATTTATAACAAGGCCGACTGCCAGGAAAACGGGGGGCTGAAGTATGATTCTGCCCTGACCGGTGTCAGTTCGGCTGATGCCCGAACCCTGCCCGTATGGCTTAGCGATGCACAGCGGATTCATAAGGAGAAGGCCGTTTATTTACAGCATCAGTTCTTTTTAACCAGGCCTGTGAAGCCCGAACCAGATTCAACCGGGTACCTGAAGTTTCAAAAATACAAAGCAGACCTCGCCCATGTTTTTTATTTCCAGGATAAGGGCACCATCTTCCAGACAGGCACGGTACATACGGATTTGTATCCGTTCATTAATTATGATTCGACCAGCACCTTTGATTCCACACATTACCGGACTTATTTCAACGACCTCAGGGCAACCTTTTCCATTCATGATTTTGCATCCGCGGAAGAACTTTTTGATGCGGATTTTTTCGCAGGTGGTAGTCAGCAAACCGTGAAATTGAACCAGCGCGAGCTGGAGATACGCTGCGATGAATGGTCACTCTATGGGGGTTTCAGGCTGATTTTTATGGAAATGTGTGCCCTGGATCTGAAATACACCAAAACCATTCAATCCTCACTTGAAGGAGAGCAGGCTATTGAGGGCGGCATACGCTACAGGGCTTTTAATGATTTTCTGGTATGGAAAGTCCGTTATGTTTATGAGGAAAGAAATCCGGATCTTTTCTTCCAGTTTAATTACAGTAATCATTATAAATGGAGAAACCGGTTTCAACCTGTGAAAGAAAAGCGTTTTGATGTTAATTTTGATTTACCGTGGCTGAACCTCTTCACTCAACTGTCATGGCTGAACCAAAGGCACTATCTTTATTTTAATGAAACCGCCGATCCGAATCAGTTCGACGGCAAGATCAGTATTTTTGCGGCGGATCTCCGGCACCAGTTGAATTACAGGGATTTTCACCTGATCAATAATATACTGATCCAGACCACTGATCATTCCTCACTGGTCAGGCTCCCCAGGTATTCAACCATTCACAGCTTCTATTATGAAAGGAGCTTTTTCAAGCATGCGCTTCTTACCCAGATAGGGCTTGGATTGCAGTATTCATCATCGTATTATTCGCCTTATTACCAGCCGGCCACCGGGCAATTTATTTTACAGAATCAAATGGCCTACGGGGATTACCTGTTTGCAAACGCCTTTATTAATTTCAAAGTCAAAACAGCCCGTTTCTTTTTCAAAGTGGAACACCTGAACGCCGGATGGAGCAAAAAGAATTACATGATACTGGCGCACTATCCCATGCCAGGAAGGATGCTGAAGTTTGGCGTAGCCTGGAATTTATTTGATTAGTGTGGTTCTGGCCGGAAACCCCATTTCCTGGGTTTTATAATGTCAACAACTCAGACAATTTCCGTCCACTCCCCGCCGTAATGGGCGCTGGTGAAAAATAGTTTTTGGAGTTTGTTGCCACCGTCAATTAACGCAACGATCCTGAACCGGCCTCTGCCTCCCGTGCGGTCATGTCCCACATCGTGTTCATAATAGGTGTTTCCGGCTCCGGCTGGGGGGAGGAATCCTTCATTATTATTAAAGACGGTCGGGTTACCCTGTTTGGCGTTGAGGCGCAGGTTACGAATGGGTTCCTTAAGCCCCTGAGGGATATGATCCCTGCTGATTTTTTTTATTTTCATGCGCGATCGGTTTTAGCTGGTGTCAGATAAGTGGATGATGAATGAGTACAAATATACAGAACGTTTGGCAATAAGATCCGATTTATTCAGGATTTAATCTTTGCCCGTTATGCCCTCTGATATGAACAGGAAAATGAAGGAATTAATGACTGTTGAAGCGGGTTCCATCAGCCTGATTCAAGCGCTGATAAAAAGGGTTTTACGAATTAATACGGTATTCAAATACCTTTTCGGTTAGTGAATCGCCTGGATTTGAAAAGGCAATCTCATTACCTGTTTAAAAAAGAAGACAAAGGGTCTCCGGTTATTTAAATTCCGGCTGAAATATTGAACGGTTCTGCTATGGGTTAATGACGAGGACTTCCTGAAAATAAAAATGAAAAACAGTTGTCCCGGTAAATTGGGACAACTGTTTTCAAACTTCAAATCAAACTACTGTTTTACAAACCTGATATTGGACCGGTTGGAACCTGAAATTATTTCAAGGTGATAAACACCGGGAGCTAATCCGGAAACAGAAATGGGTTCTTCAAAATTGCCATCGGTAGTTTCAACCACCTGTTGCAGAACTACCTGCCCGGCGGTATTCATTATCCGCAAAAGGGCATTTGGCATTTCGTTGTCGAAAGAAACTGTGATGGCATCCGAAGCGGGATCCGGATACACACTCAAACTGAATGGCTGTATGCTCTCATTGTCTTCCCGGCAGTTTATGGTGACAATTTTATTGGCAGATGCTTTGGAGCATCCGTTTGTTTTTGTTACGATAACCTTATAGGTTCCTGCTGTTGTGGCCGTATAGCTGATGTTTGTGGCTCCGTTGATGTTCACGCTGTTTTTCGACCACTGGTAGGTATATCCATTACCGCTGCTTGCCGTAAAGGTAACACTGTCGCCTGCACAGAAGGTTAATGGCCCTGATGCGGACACGGCACCGGAAGGCAATGAGTTTACTATTACCTTTTTGGTTGCGGTTTTTGTGCATCCGTAACTATTGGCAACTGTCACTGTATAGGTTGCTTTGCTGTTTACGTTTATGCTTTGTGTTGTAGAACCAGTTGACCAGGAATAGGATGTAATATTGTTTGGAAATCCGGAAGGTACAACCCATAAAGGGCCATTTGTCATCACACATGTATCACCGCTATTTACCGCATTTAAAACGGTTGTTCCTGCACCTTCATCCAGTTTGTAATAGGCTACAAGGCCGCTTGCGCTTGTTGAAACGGAACTATTCATGGCATTTTTAATCTGTACCTGTGTGCGGTCATAATTCCAGATGGTAATTTCATCAACTTGCCCGTGAAAGACCTCGGTATGAGACAGGTCCCATTGTTCACCTATGATGAAAAGGTTTGGTGCTCCCATCCATACAATGGGGTTGTTAATGGGGCTGCCTTTGGTGGCGACCAGGTTACCGTCAATGTACAGGAAAGCGTTGGAATTGGTTCTCACCACCCCATAATGATGCCACTGAAGATCAGTAGGCCATGCTACACCGGTGTTGAGCCAATCGTCTCCGACCCTTATGATACCTGTATTATCCCTGCCAATATAAAATTTCCGTCCCTGGGACAGTATTTCTCTGTACCCACCCTGATGAGACAATTCTTTAGCCCAGAACAGAACAGTATACTTTCCGCTTACAGGAATTACCGGTGTTGAGGAAACAGCGTAATCATTACTGCCATCAAACTGGAGGGCGTTTCCCTTTTCCGGAGCGCTGAGGGTAATGTTTCCACCCTGGCAGAAGGTAGTGGGCCCGCTTGGTGTAATGGTTGCTGATGGCTTTGGATTCACTTTAGTTACTACCAAAGGGGCAGTGAATGCTGTGCAACCATTAACTGCGGTAACGGTAAGTGTATAGGCACCTGCTGCGGTGATTGCATTAGATTGTGTGGTCTTGCCATCGCTCCATAAATAACTTGCTGGATTCCATCCAACTGTTGATGGAACTAACCATGCTAATCCATTATTGGCAGTTGCTGTTGTGGATCCGGAAACGGATTCACGAACGGAGGTTCCGGTGCTTTCATCTAATTTATAATAAGCTACCAAACCACTTGAATTCGTGGCAACCGTCTTATTCATATTTGACTGTATCTGTGCTTGTGTACGGGTTAAATTCCAGAAGCGTACTTCATCCAGATAGCCATTGTAATAAGGATCAGTAGGATATTCTGATTTACTCAGGTAGTTATGGATTGTTGCGCCCAGTGCTGCTGGAGTATAAGCATAGGCGGAATTGGTACCGGTAAGAATACCATCAATATAAATTTTTCCGGTACCTCCTGATAATGTTACAGCAACGTGATGCCATGCATTCGTGCCCAAGGCTGTTGTTGATTCAATATGTTGTCCTGAATTACTAATTACAATGTCTAACATTGGCAATCCTGAATTGGACTGTGGAGTAAAATAGAAATTATTTCCCAGGTTATTACCGAAGCTAAATACCCTTTGCCAGTTATTTCCACCTTTCCAATACACCCAAGCCTCGAATGTAAATGAGTTTGCAGCTGAAAGGGGATTTGCAACCTTGATACTATCATCGACGCCATCAAAATTTGCAGCATTGCCTGAAACAGGACCCTTGATTAAAGTTCCGGAACAAAGAACAACGGAATCGGTTTGGCTCATAGTGGCTGGTGGCGATGGATTTACCGTAACAACGATGGTATTGGATGTGTCGCCGCTGTTGGTGCAGTAGTGACTTCCTGAATTGGTTACGGTAATGCTCTGTGTGGTAGAGCCATTGCTCCATGTATTGCCCGAAGGCAGTGAAGAGGTAAGAACCACACTGCCTCCGATGCAAAAAGTAGTTGGTCCGTTAGCAGAGATTGTCAAAATGCTGAGGTTCTGTTTGTTTGGATAGTCTGGGAACTTTTTGTCAGATTCAGCCTTGATTTTTGTTGCTTCATCAGTGTCGCAGGTTTGATGTGCATTACTCTGGATTGGATAACACCATGCAAAAATGCACAGCGCAGTCATATATAGTTTTGGTTTTTTCATGGGTTTATTTATTGGGTTAGTTGAATTTAACAGGGTAAAAGGCTTGATTTAAGAATTAACTAAGAAGACCATATCAATTTGCCGGGTGTATAACTGGCAGTTATTAATTTGTTACAGGTAACCTGTTCAAATAATTAGCATGATAGCTGAATGAAATAAAAATTTGTGAAGCATAGAAATTCTGTATACTGGTTTGATTTGATAATAAATTAGGTCCAGTTAGGCTACGGGAATTTTTATGTTAATTATTAAGGACCGTCGGTCAACAGGATGTAAATAGTTTCCCAAATATGTTCAGAATCCTGGAAATTATTTTATTGTTCCCAGGTTTGATACCGGAATAATGAGGCTCCAGGCAATAATATATTTAAATACCTGAAAACCAAATTATTTGTGATAAAAAATGTGATTATTCTGTGAATGCAAACAGAAAGTAAAAATTTACACATCTTTTTCATAATGACCTGGAAAATACTGGAAATAAAAAGCTGCCAGTTTTGGAACAAGCAGCCTTTTAAATAGTATTTACTGTTTGATAAACCTTATATTCGATTGTCTGTCGCCCGATGTTACCTGCAGCATGTAAACTCCCGGTGACAGGAATGAAACATCCAGTTCATCCTCAAAGCCGCCTTCTTCACCTTTCAATTCAAGTTGTGATATAACCTTTCCGGTTACATCCAATACTTTTAACAGGCTGTAAGCATATTCACTTTCGAAGGTAACGGTTAAATGATTCTGCGTGGGATTGGGATAAACACCCATGTTTAGAGAATTTGAGTATTCTTCACCTGTTTTGCAGTTAATGGTAACGACTTTTCCATTCGAGGTTTTAGAGCATCCATTCGTTTTGGTAACTACTACCTTGTACGTTCCTGCGGTAGTGGCTGTATAGCTGATGTTGGTGGCTCCGCTGATGTTGTTGCCGTTTTTCAGCCATTGGTAGGTGTATCCGTTTCCGCTGCTTGCCGTAAAGGTAACACTGCCTCCGGCACAGAATGTTAACGCGCCCGAGGCTGTAACTGAAGCGGAGGGCAGGGCATTAACGGTAACCGTTTTACCTGATGATACCTTTGTACATCCGTTATTATTCGTGACCGTTAAGTAATAAGTGCCTCCGGTTGTAACCAGGATATTTCGGGTGGTTGCACCTGTTGACCACTGGTAGGCAGATTTAACGCTTCCTATTGGTGCATTGGAAGGTACTAGCCATGTCGGACCATTTGCAAGATCACCGGCATAGGTATTCGTTTTCTTATTAACCAGTTTTGTTCCGGTGCCTTCATCCAGCATATAATAACCAACCAATCCGCTGCTGGTGGTGGATACTGTTTTGTTTTTATTTGACTGAATCTGCGACTGGGTGCGGGCCACATTCCAGATTCTGACTTCATCCATTTTTCCGTCAAAACCTCTTGCTAAATCAAGCTGGCAATTTCCCAGATAAAGGCTGGTTGTTGAATTGCCGATGGAACCTGTTTTTGGATTTGAGGCCACGAGGTTTCCGTTGAGATAGAGTTTCATTGTGGTGCCATCATAAGTTGCTGCCACATGATACCATTGACCGGTAACCATTGCTCCAGAACTGGATTGAATTTCTGTCCATGAACCTGGATTTGAGCCCAGGTTAAAACTCAACTGACCATTATTGCCGCAACGAAGCGAATATCCGTAAGAAAATGTTGTCCAGTCTTCTTTGTTAATCAATGAACCCTGCCATGAATTGGGTTTCCATGTAGCAGCCTTAATCCAGGCCTCCACAGTCAGATTTCCTGTTAACTGAAGTGCTGCAGGATTTCCCAGATTAGCGTAATCATTAACTCCGTCTAAGTTCAGCGCATTGCCGGGTTCACCGGAATTACAGAGTGAAACCGACCCGCCTGAACAAAATGTGGCCGGACCACTGGTTGAAATGGCTGATGCAGGCAATGAGTTCACAGTGACCACAATGGTATTCGAAGTATTTCCGTTATTCGTGCAGTTGTAACTTCCTGAAGCAGTAACAGTAATACTTTGTGTGGTGGCACCGGTACTCCAGGAATTACCGGAAGGCAGGGAAGAAGTTAATTGCACACTGCCCCCGCTGCAAAATGTGGTTGGTCCGTTGGCTGTAATGCTCACACCTCCACCGCAACCATTAAGCACGGTTACGGATTGAGTTTTTGTACAACCCTGGCCGTCGGTAATGGTACAGGTATAGGTGCCTGCAGCAAGCCCGGTTGCGGTTTGTGTGGTTTGTACCGGAACCGTATTCCAGGAATAGGTATAATTGAAAGTTTGTGTATAACTGACGTTAATATTGTCCACAGCGCCGGCGGGATTAACCATATACCAGTCGTTCGACCAGGTAAACACCAGACGTTTTGTTGTACCCACATGTGCATCAAGGTTTCCGAGGGTTGCAGTCGTAAAATTCTGATTATTCCAGTAGCGCACACCGATTTTACCGGTGCCAAGAACTGTTCCGGCCGCTGGAGTGGTTCCGGTTCCCACCAGGTAGGTTTCAATATAGTCACTGGAATCATTCCAGCCCAGGTTTCTCCAGTCAAATCCGATCTGGATGTTGCTGGCGTTGGCGGGAAAGGAAAAGTCCTTATAGAAGTGAACTGTAGCATATTGTGCCCCTGTAGTATTGTTGTTGGAGCAACCGCTGGTGGCATCTGACATGTATATGGAATAACTCCCACCATTGTCGACAGCGGTACCCACACACCATTGATTTGGCTGAGCGCCATTAACGATGGTCCAGCCATGAGGACCTTCCCAGTCGGTCAGGCTGTTATAAACATTTTGCAAAGTGCCTCCTGATGGATTTACAGTTGCCGTTCCGTCATTGCCAGCGCAGGTGGTGCTGGTTTGTGAACCTGTTGCCGTAACGGCTGAAGGACCCGTAATGTTCACTGAAACATCAGTGGTGTCGTTTGGGTTGTAGGGGTCAGTAACGCCATTCGGCAGAGTCGTATAGGCCGTGAAGGTATGGGCGCCCTGGGGAATTGATATTCCGGGAAGTGTGACGTTGGTGGTAGTATAAGAAGCGAGGTTTCCAGACCATGCATAATTGCTGACCGCACCATTATCAAGTTTGTATTTAATGTTTACATTTGTTAAAGCGGATGTTCCATAATTTCTCAGTTGAACAACAGGCGCAGTACTATACGGGTCTCCGCCGCAGAGTGTTGTATAGGTTGTATTTACCGGATTGATAATGGCCTGGATTCCTGCATCATTGGCAGACAGGGGAACGCATCCTAAGGATACAGGCAATAGGTTTAGCGGTGGAAAATTTTGGGCGGCTGTCACCCTGTCCTTTTGTCCCTGGGTATAGCGGTCCCATTGTCCAAAGCAATAACCCAGGTAATTGTAAGTCGAATTGGTCAAAATTCCTCCGGGTGGCAAAGGACAGGCTGAGCTGGCGCAATCTCCTGATTTTACCGGTGGTGTATCACAAACGCCATCACCGTCAACAGCGCAATCGTTATTAACCGGACAATTCACGTTCCCACCATCGCCATTAAAGGTGTGAGCAAGGCCTAAATAATGTCCGGCTTCATGGGCCTGAAGGGGCCCGTTAAGGGACGGTGAATACGAAATGGTTTTAAAATAGCAGCCATAATAATCCGTCCATGCCGTTGTGCCACAGATATCCTTAAAAATATAAATATTAAAGTAGCTTTGATTAGGCCAGTCATTCGCAGCAAAAATTGGTGTAGGATCAGCTCCTCCGCAACCTGCAGAATAATTTACTCCTGCTGCAGAAAAACCAGCATGTCCGCTGGCATTATACCTGGTAATGCCATTGGTAGGATTATTGTTTGGGTCTCGGACTGCCAGGCATAGCTGTACATTCATATCCACACCGTTTCCGTTGGCATTGGACAGCCTGCTGTTCAGGTCGGCAATAGCGCTGATTACGGTGGCATCGCTTAAATTACTACCGGTACCAATGGCTTCCCCGTTGTGTACGATATGCACTACGGTTGGCATGATAAAAGGGGAGGGCAGCAGTTTTCCTGCCTGACCTGCGGCGTCAGGTTTTTTGGCCTGAATGGTTTGGTGCTCATAGATTTTCTTATTCAGATCTGCCCTGAATTTGGCAAAATCAACCGTGCTGCTGGCCCGGAGGTTAACTGCATCGTCAGTACCGCAGGTCTGCTGAACCTGGGACCTGGATGTTGTGTAGCTGCCCATGAAGATGAGCGACATAATAATGAATCTGAGGTTTTTCATTAGATTGTGATTTTGGTTAGTAATTTGATTTGAGTTGAATACGTGTATTGGAATGGATTCAAAAATATAATTTGCCTTTTTATCAACACGGCCCGATGTATAAATGGTCGGTTTTACTTCATAACAGGCAGGGGGGAGTGGTCCATTGGTCATCTTTCTCAGAAAACCGGGAAATAGCGGTTGAAGGATCCTGTGAAACCGGAAGGAAAGTGACCGGGATCAGCACTCAAAATGGAATTGGGAGGATCAAGGAATTTATTGGTCCATGGGATAAAGAGGTGTTTTTGATTTTTCAAAACCAGACGGATGAATTAATAATTGGCTTGTTGAACGGAGCTTCGTATGAATTTCAGCTTCATTTCTATGGCAGATAATCTATAAAAAAATCAGCAGCCTGATGGTTGTATCCGGTTAATCCTTTAAATTCGTGAATCCTGAGCGCCCATACGTTAAACTGAATTCAAATGCCTGATGGCATCCTTACAAATGGAAGAAAGTTGTTCGATGAGGTCTGATAACAAAGCGGGGTCTTCGTCCTTAAAATTATATTGTTCGATGGTTTCAGCAAGCTCAAGTCCTTTTAAAATACCCGTAAATTGCAACAGTGGTTTCATGCTGTGGGCCGTAATCCGGATGGTTTCAAAATCCTGCTGCTCGCAGGCCTTTGAAAGATTGTTCAGGAATTCCGGGGCCGTGGTTAAAAATCGCTCGATGTAACGCTGTAAACGAACCGGGTCACCTTCTGAAATTTCTTCCAGGTAATTTGAATCCGCAAATTTCACGGAAGTTCCATTATTACTGCCAGGTACGGACATTAAATGCTGATGACGGACTGTTGTATCATGAAGGGCATGATATATCGCACCTATCAGATCATATGCTTTGAATGGTTTGTGTATGTATCCATTCATGCCGGCCTGAAGGTATCTGGCCATATCATTTCGCAGGACGGATGCGGTCAGGGCCAGAATCCTGATCTTGTTATTGGATGAATCAAATTCCTGCCTGATTTTCCGTGCGGTTTCAAAACCATTCATTTCAGGCATCTGCACGTCCATGAGCAGAATATCATAGCTTTTGTTTCTCAATGCATCCAAAGTCATGACACCATTGCAGGCCTCATCAACCGATACATTTTCAATTTTCATTTCCAGGGTGTCCCTGGCCACGATCCGGTTGAATTCATTGTCATCTGCCAGCAACACTTTCAGGCCTTTCAGCGCGTTCAGCATTTCAGGTGAAATCATTTTCTCTTTTTCCACCAGGGTGATCTGCTCACTTAAGGGGAATGATAAATCGAAAGAAAAGATACTCCCCTGTCCGGGAATGCTATCCACGCGAATAAATCCACCCTGCATTTCGACCAGTTGCCTGGAAATACTCAGGCCAAGACCGGTGCCTCCGTATTTCCTGGAGGTATCAGCGCCAGCCTGGGCATATTGCTGAAATAATCGGCCGAGTTCATCTTTATTCATACCAATGCCGGTATCCTCCACTGAAAAGGTCAGCATGATCGATTGATGCTCCGGCGTGTTTGTCGAACTATGGTTGCCTGAGTTTTCTTTTTGCAGACAGCCGGTTTTTACCCTGATGGTTACGCTTCCCTTACCGGTAAACTTGACCGCATTAGCAGTAATATTGGTTAAAATCTGTTGAAGCCTGTACGGGTCGCCACGCAATACGCCCGGGATCTTTTCATCCAGGAGCGTACGGAAGGAAAGTCCTTTTTCCTCAGCCTTAAAGTGCATGATTTCTTCCACATTCCTGATCACTTCGCGGACTGAAAATTCGATGTTTTCCAGTTCGATTTTACCGGCTTCAATTTTGGAAAGGTCCAGGATGTCATTGATGATCACCAGGAGAGAATCTGAAGCATTCCTGATACATTCCATATATCGGAGCTGATCGGGGCGGGGGTTTTTGTCCAGCAGAATGCTGGTCATACCCGTTACGGCATGGATAGGGGTACGGATTTCGTGACTCATATTGGCCAGAAAGAGCTCCTTAAAATGTTCACTCTGCTCGGCGCGTCTTCGCTGTTGTTCGGCCAGTTCCTTCTGTTCCACGACCTCTGCAGTCCGTTGCCTGACTTTCTGCTCAAGCCATTCATTATTCTTTCTCAGCCGCTGCGTCCGCCATAAATACAAGCCGTATAAAAGAAATGACACGAATAAAATGTATGACAGACCGGCCCACCAGGTGCGGTACCAGGGCGGTAAAACGGTGAACCGGTAGGGCAGGGCATCACTCCATACGCCATCCGGGCTCTGCGCCTTCACAAGAAAAGTATAGGTTCCCTCCATCAGGTAATTGTAAACCACTTCATTGTTTTTTGTCAACGGGCTCCATTCATCATCCTGTCCGTCAAGTTTGTACTGGTAATTGACCATGTATGGTCTGCCGGTTTCAACCGCATTAAATTTCAGGGTGACATGATTATAACGGTAAGGCAATACGAGGTTATAGGGGACAGGCTGAAAGCGGCTGAGGCTGTCAAAATGAATGGTTCTGAATTTTTTTCTTAAGGAATCCCTTTTTGACGGCGATAAAATTTCTCCGCAGGCTGTAAATTCCTGTTGGGCCAGTGTTAAGCTGTCTGCAGGTATGTATTCCTTTTTCAGGCTGTACCAGGAAATGTCTTCTTCTTTGATTTTTATTCCTAGAATCTCAGGCTTCAATGGTTCCGGATGGTAATAAACTGCCGAGGGATCAAACCGGATTAGCTTTTCATCCCCGCATCCTCCCCATATGATTTCTTTTTTGGACTGATCACCAAATGGTAATGACTTTCTGGTGATATACATGGCATTGGTGTTCAGATCCTTAATTGCATAACCTGTTTTTTCATTGAAAATTTCCCAGGTTGCCCTGTAGTTTTTTAATTGGTTATTGCTGACCGGTATCAGCCCGGCTCCTGTTTTTATTTGATTCCCGCCCATAGTCTTTATTTCCTCGAAGGAAAGCACTGAAAACCCCAGGTTGGTTCCGAACCATAATCTTCCTGAACCATCTTCCTGTATATCATAAACCACATTATCCGCCAGGCCTTCCTTTGTTGTAAGGTTAAAAAAAGATTTTCCGTCGTACCGGCTGACTCCTCCGCCTTCGGTTCCGAACCAAAGCATTCCGGACCGGTCCTGTGTTATGCAAAACACAATGTTTCCGGCAAGGCCCTGTTCCCTGGTGAATCCGTAAAACGAACGGCCGTCAAAACAACTTACCCCACCATCATTGGATGCAAACCAGATCTTTCCTTCCTTATCTTCGGTTATGCTGCGTATCGTATTCCCTGCAAGTCCTTGTTCCGTTGTATAATTGACGAATGAATTACCGTCAAAACAGCTGACTCCCGAACTGAATGTTCCAAACCAAAGTCTGCCCCTGCTGTCTTCTGTTATACACCGGATGTTATTGCCGGCAAGGCCCTGTTGAGTGGTATAGTTGGTAAATGATTTTCCGTCATAACAACTGGCTCCTCCATTCATCGTTCCGAACCAGATGCGCCCTTTTTTATCACCGGTAATACTCCACACGATATCGTCTGCCAGTCCCTGACGTGTGGTGAAGGTTGTATAATTTTTTCCATCAAAACGGCAAACACCGCCACCGTTGGTCCCGAGCCACAGGTTTCCTGTATAATCCTGGTTGATACACCAGATGATGGTATTGGAAATTCCGAGTTCATGCGTATAGGAATTTAAAGCCGGGCCATCGTAACGGATGATACCGTTGCCGTTGGTGCCAATCCACATTTTACCTGAATTGTCCTGTATAACCCCACTGACATTTTTGCTTTCCAGGCTCAATGACGAACTTAAATTGATGAGTTGTTCCTTGCCGGTTGCAGATTTGTTTTTTTCATAATAACTGATGCCGCCGGCTTTACATCCGAACCAGATAAGTCCATCGGTTCCCTGTGTTATTCTCCAGACCGTATTCCCGGCAAGACCGTCGGTTACATTGAAATTCGTGAATGATTTACCATCGAATAGGCTCACTCCCCCTCCCTCCGTTCCGAACCAGATCAACCCTTCATGATCGATGAATACATAACCTACGCAATTATGAGCCAATCCCTGTTCTGTTTGATAGGAAATAAAATGTTGACCGTCAAAGCTGCATACACCACTGTCATTCGTGCCGATCCAGAGCTTTCCGTTTTTGTCCTGGGCAATATGCCTGATATAGTTTGAACTCAGTCCATGGGCGGTTGTGTAGTTTTTAAATTCTCGACCATCGTAGCAGGTCATGCCCCCACCTTTGGTGCCGCACCAAAGCAACCCGTTTCTGTCCTTAAGCAGACACCATACCGTATTATTCGCCAAACCATGAGTCGTATTGAAGGTGGTAAAACATCTTCCATCATAACGGCTCAGGCCACCCCCATCGGTTCCAAACCACATATTGCCGCTGAGGTCCTCTTCCATGCACCAGATGGTATTCCCGGCAAGGCCGTGGGTATTGTTGAAATTGGTGAATGACCGGCCATTGTAACAGCTTACGCCGGCCCCCTGGGTGGAGAACCAAAGCCTGCCTTTACTGTCTTTAAAAACATTGGATATACCCGTTTGAGGAAGCCCGTCTTCCGTTCCGAAAAAGGTGAAGGAAGCGCGTGGTAGCAGTGCGGCACGTTGTTGTGGCGGAATTGGGGTAACGGAACGACTTCCTTCTTTGGTTTTTTTATGGACAGGAGGAGCGTTTGTCAGCGGAACCGGGATGACCTGTGGCGCGGGTTGTAAAGCCAGCAAAAATGATAAGGGCGGTTTTAATGAGTCCCGGACCTTTGGAGATGCCGTCACGGGTGTTTGTTTGTTAACTTCCGAACCGGAATGTTCCTGTTGCTGTTGGCAGGATTCAGCCATCAGTGCAGAAAGAAGAATGAAACCAATCCGTTTAAATGTCATTTCACGTTTAACGCAGGTTCATGTACCATCAACTTCTATTTGAAAGTCACCCTGGTGTATATATACAAGTTTGAATGTATTCCGGTCAGAGCGGGCAGAATCTCCTTAGGGTTAAGGGAATAAATATCAGCAGCCTGGCATGACAGCATTCATGCATGCGAACCAGCATCATCTGATTTTTATTAATCAATGGATGGAATTCAGGATAACTATTTGGAATTCCTGATAATCCGGATTATTCAGATACTTACATTTTGCCCAGCCATTCCAGAAACTCATTTTTCCGGCTACGGGCTACGGAAATATTTTCACCATTTTCCAGTATCACATATCCTCCGTCTGTACGGATGAATTTATTTATCTTATTCATGTTGACCAGGAAAGAATTGTGAAGCCGGAAGAAAGAGGTGTCCTGAACGATTTCTTCAAACTTCCCGATAGGCTTGCTTACCAGAACCTTTTTGCTGTCAGGTAAATGAACGGTGGTGTAGTTGCCGTCTGATGCAAAATAAAGTATGTCATCCAGGTTTACGAGTTCCACTCCGTCTGTCAGCGTCAGAGCTATTTTTTTAATAGTCCTGTTTTTGGATTTCAGGTTGTCTTCCAGTATATGCACCTGCGTTTTGCTGGGGATTTCCTTCATTTCTTCAGCCCGGGCTACGGCTTGTTTCAGTTCGGATGCTTTCACCGGTTTAAGCAGGAAATCCAGCGCGCTGGATCGTATGGCCTGGATGGCGTATTTGTCAACAGAGGTGGTGATGATGAGCTGAAAATTTAGTTCAGGCAATAAGTCCAGCATTTCAAATCCCGACATGCCGGGCATGACAACATCCAGGAACAACAGCTGTGGTTTGTGTTGCAGAATGGCAACCAGACCATCCTTACCAGAGGTGGCTGTGGAAACAACCCGGACCGGCAACTGATATTTTTTAAGCAAATAGATAAGATCATCGATGGCATTTTGTTCGTCATCGACAATAACACAAGAAATCATGAAACAGGGTTATTTGCATTCAAAAATAAGCAATCTGAATTTAAATTAAAAATATATTTTTCTGTTTATTTTTCCTGATTCAAAATCCTTCACGAAGTCACAAAACCATTTCAACTGAGCATACGGTAAGCATAGGGTACCGGTGCGATGCGGGTCGGGAATCCCTAAAAACTCCTTTCGATGGATTTCATTTTTTAAACCCGCTACTTTGAAAAAACATACAACTCAGGGTTTCGACAACCTGATCCGTATTGAATAATCGCCTCTCTCAATCATGTTTTTCCGGCATCAGACCAGGCTGTCGCGAAAAGGCCATTCCCGTTCATTTCTGGCTTTAAACAGGTAAATCAATGTTCCCAAAACGATGACGCCCAGAGCCCCAAGCATGTATGGCAGGTCAGACGAAAGAAAGATAAAGGTCCAGATGACGATTCCCACCAGCGCCGGCAAAGGATACAGCCACATTTTAAACGGCAGATTCAGCTTATTCTTTTTCTGACGCAGGTAAATAACGCCCAACGACTGCCCGATAAACTGAACGATGATGCGCATGATGATGATGGCGGTGATCACTTCACTTAGCCTGAACAACAGGCTGAAAAGAAAAGCCGTACCGCCGAGGATCAGCAGGGATACATGTGGAATGTGTTTGGTCGCATGCACCCGGGCAAACAGGCGGAAATAATTTCCGTCGAGCGCAGCCGCATAGGGTACACGTGAATAGCCCAGCATAACGCTGAACAGGGATGCAAATGCAATCCAGAGGATCAGGCCGGTAGCCAGCAGGGCGGCCCGGGGCCCGTATATTTTTTCAAAAAACGTGCTCACTATATACGAAGAATCCTTCGCCTCCTGCCAGGGAATCACACCCAACACGCTGATCTGCATGAGCAGGTATAAAACGGCAATGCCGGCAATGGAAATAAAAATGCTCCTGGGAATGTTTTTCTGCGGGTTTCTGATTTCCGCACCTAGATGACAGACATTGTAATATCCCAGGAAGGAATAAACGGTTTTGATGGATGCTGCCCCCAGACCGGCCCAGAACAGGGGAGTGAAATCAAAAGCATGTTCCGGGTAAGTGAACGCAAGACCCGGTGAAAAATGTGTAAGTCCGCCGAAAATCATCCAGGCCATGGTAATGATTACTCCCGTCCATAAAAAAAGTGAAATTTTTCCTACCGACTGAATATTACGATACAGCAGGAGGGTCAGCACGATCACCAGGGAGCCTGAAATTACCTTTTGCATCAGCGGATCGAAAGAGTAGAGGTAGGAGGCGTATTTGGAAAATCCGATCGCACCTGATGCAATCACCAGCGGAGCCTGGATACTTGTCTGCCAGATATACAGAAAGGAAATCAGACGGCCCCATTTTTTCGGACCGTAAATCTCTTTCAGGAATTCGTAACTTCCGCCTGCGCGAGGCATAGCAGCACCAAGTTCCGCCCAGACAAATCCGTCGGCAACGGCGAGGAGCGCTCCCAGCAACCAGGCCAGCATGCATTGGGGGCCATTCATGGCCTGTATTATAAACGGAATGGTGATGAACGGTCCTATACCCACCATATCGATCATGTTGATGGCGGTGGCTTCTTTTAATCCCAGTCCACGGGTCAGTTTTGGTCCAACCGTCATGGCGTGACTATGCGATCCGGATGAGGCATCAGGAGGAAGTTTTCTTCTTGCGGCAAACAATCAGTGACTGGCAAATGCCGATGTTGTTTATCTGCTTTTCAATTTCCAGCCCAGAGGCTTCTATAAACCCGGCAAAATCCGAAGTTTTATACATCCTGCTATTGCCATTGGCAATGGCTGTAAAATAGAGCGATATTTGCTGCAGGGAAAAGGAGGCCGCTTCAAAACGCTGAACATCCCATAAGGGCTCCAGGATAAAGATATGACCCTGATCATCAATTGCTTCAGCACATTGTTTTAAAATTGATATAATTTCAGGCTCTGAAAAGCAGTCCAGGAACTGGCTCATCCAGATGGCATCATAACCGGAAGGCAATGGACTGCCAGGATTTAAAATATCCATGCCATGAAAGGTAAGCCGGTCCAGATTACCCGCTTTTTGCATGTTTTCCCGGGCCATGGCGACCTGCCCGGGAAGGTCGACAATTCCAATTTCAATTTCGTTGCTGTAATTCCTGCAGGCCAATGACCACTTCCCGGTATTGCCACCGATGTCGAGCAGTTTTCGGGGGTGGTAGCTGAAAACCTGGGAAAGGACTTTTGGAAAGGCATCATCGGAATAAAAATGATCATAGGCCAGCCAGGAATTCCTGACTTTTAGAGGAAGACTGGAAAGGCCTTCATACACAGTTTTCCAGGATCCAAAAATTTTTAATCCTTCCGGTTTCTCTTTTTGAATGGAGTCTTCGAGGTTATACATGCCCCGGTAACAGACATCCTGGACAAAATCCATATTCACCCTTGTCATGGCATCATTCTGTATGAAATAGCCGGCTTTGCTGAGTGAAAATTTTTCCTTATCCAGTACCAGTAATCCTGAACCCAGTCCGGCTTCCACCAATACTGTGACGCCATAAACCGGAACATTCACGCGATCCGAAATTTCATCTATGGTCAGACCGTTTTTTCCGGCCTGCTGTATCGCCTCCAGGATATGTAAATCGCGCAATACACGTGCTGCCTGGAATACAATGGGTGCATGTGCAATCCACTGGGCATACGTGATGGCATCAAGCGCCGAGGTTTCTTCATTTTGGAAAAATTCCATTCGTTTTCGATAAATCAGGATGCAAAGATAATCCGTCAGGAATAACAAATCCGGAAGACAACTAAAAAATAACGTATACAGCCGGGGTTTTCGAGCGGGCTTTTTTATATTTTTGCTTCGCAGGCAACCAGCCAATTGTTTGATATGATGATCCGTTCACTTCGTTTATTCCTCTGCACGACAGCCTTCTGCCTGTCCGGATTCAGTTGTTTTTCCCAATATATTTCTGAACCAGGCAGCGCAGACCTCCTCCTTTCATTAAAAAAGTTGAATACGCTCGGGTCGGTGCTGTATGTGGCCGCACATCCCGATGATGAAAATACAAGGTTGCTCGCTTACCTGGCCAAGGAAATGAACCTGCGTACCGGTTATATTTCCCTGACGCGCGGTGATGGAGGACAAAATCTCATCGGGAAGGAACAGGGCCCCATGCTGGGCATGCTTCGCACCCAGGAACTGCTTGCTGCAAGAAGGGTTGACGGTGCTGAACAGTTTTTTACAAGGGCCAACGACTTTGGTTATTCTAAAAATCCCGATGAAACGTTTCAGTTCTGGAACAGGGATTCCATCCTGGAAGATCTGGTGTGGGTCATACGGAATTTCAGGCCCGATATCATAATCTGCCGTTTCCCGGCCACAGGTGAAGGAGGACATGGTCATCATACCGCCTCGGCCATTCTTGCAGAGGAAGCTTTTACCGCTGCTGCGGATCCGGAAAAATATCCCTGGCAGCTGAATGATGTGCCGGTATGGAAAACCCGCCGGATATTTTTTAACGCCTTTAATTTTGGAGGGAACAACACCACGACGGAGGACCAGATTAAACTCGATGTCGGAGGATTTAATCCCATTCTTGGAAGGGGCTATGGGGAAATTGCATCCGAGAGCCGGTCCAATCATAAAAGCCAGGGTTTTGGATCTCCCCGGACAAGAGGAAAAAACCTGGAATATTTCAGGTTGCTGCAAGGCGATTCGGTTCTCACGTCCGTGTTTGAAAAAATGGACTTTTCCTGGAGCAGGCTGCCTGGAACGGAAAAAATTGCCGCAATGATTAAATCCTGTCAGGAGCAGTTCGATCCCAACCGCCCATCAGCATTGCTGCCGGCTTTGTTGGATTTATGCCGGACCCTGAAACAATGGCAGGACAGGAGTCCTGATGCCGTTTACTGGAAGGCGCTCAAACTCAGGGAAACTGAAAGCCTGGTGCTGGCCTGTGCCGGATTATGGATGGAAGCCGCTGCAACGGATTATTCCGGAATACCGGGAAAGGAAATCCGGATGAATGTACAGGTGCTGATGCGAAATTTGGCTGACGTGCAGGTTAAAAGCCTTAACTTCTTTGGGAAAACGGATACCCTGACATCCCTGAAGCTCAGTCATAACACGCTCTATACGTTCACTCACCTGGAACCTATACCCGAAACAACGCCATTTTCTTCACCTTACTGGCTGTCTGGTACGCATGAACCCGGTCGGTATGTTGTTGCAGATAAACGCATGACCGGAAAGCCGGAGAATGAAACCACGCTGCAGGTATTTTTTAACCTGGACATAAACGGATACTCCCTGAAGGTTGTCAGGCCCCTTGTCTATAAATTCACCGATCCGGTCAAGGGAGAAGTTTACAGACCGTTTGAAGTGCTTCCCCCTGCAACGGTTCAGCTGGCAGACCGCGTGCTTATCGCAGACGGTAAAACTCCCAAAACGCTGAAATTCATCATTACCTCCCATACCGGCCAGGTGAAGGGTAATCTGAAACTGGCCGTTCCGCAGGGATGGACGTTCAGCAGCGGGCAAACAGCGTTTCAGCTGGATCAAAAGGGAGATGAAGTGGTGCTTTCGGGGGAACTTATACCCGGGGGAGCCGTGAAGGAGGGCAAGGTGAAGGCCTCTCTGGAAATTAACGGTAAGTTGTATACGAAATCCATTCAGCGTATTGAATACGATCACGTTCCTTACCAGTTCATGTTACCGGAAGCCGAGGTGAAAGCTATAAGTATGGACCTGAAAACCGGCGGGAAAACGGTTGGCTATATACCCGGTGCCGGTGACGAAGTGCCTGCATGCCTGGAACAGGCCGGTTTCCGGGTCGTAATACTGACGGAAGACCTGTTGAGGAATGAGGACCTGTCCCGTTATTTTGCCATCGTTACTGGCATCAGGGCCTATAACACCAATGAACATCTCCAGGTTCATTACAGCAGGCTGATGCACTACATCGAACAGGGCGGCAACCTGGTGGTGCAGTACAATACGAATAACAGGATCGGACCCCTGCTGGCGAAGATCGGACCCTATCCCTTTACTATTTCCAGGGAGCGTACCACGGATGAACAGGCAGCTGTCACCCTGTCTGATCCATCGAATCCGGCCTTCAATAAACCGAATAAAATGACGGAGGAAGACTGGAAGGGATGGATTCAGGAAAGAGGGATTTATTATGCCATCGAAACCGACAGTCATTATGTTACACCCCTTCGCATGCATGATCCCGGTGAGCAGGACGTTGCCGGAAGTTTGCTCATTGCGCCCTATGGTAAGGGCAATTTTGTGTATACGGGATTGACTTTTTTCAGGCAATTGCCTGCCGGCGTACCCGGAGCATACAGGTTGTTTGTCAACCTCCTCAGTTTGCCGAAGCATGAATAAAAAACGTACTGTTCCCTCCGGACCCTGGGGCATACTGTACTGGATGGTGGTGATCTTCCTCCTGCTTTGCATAGGTGGGATGTATCTCTTTATGAAAGCCTATTCATGAGCCTTATCGACTGGGTCATCATGCTGATCACCATTTTCTCCGTGGTTGGTTTTGGGATGTGGAGAAGCAGAGGCATCAGGCAGATTAACGGGTACCTGCTGGCCGACCGGAAATTGCCCTGGTACCATGTGGGGTTTTCCGTGATGGCTACCCAGGCCAGCGCCATCACCTTTCTTTCAGCGCCGGCACAGGGTTATTCGGACGGGCTGCGTTTCGTCCAGTTTTACTTTGGGCTTCCCCTGGCCATGATTCTGATATGTATGGTATTTATTCCCATTTACCAGGGGTTGCAGGTGTTCACCGCCTATGAATACCTCGAGAAACGGTTTGATATACGAACCCGGGTGTTTACAGCCATATTGTTTCTGATACAACGCGGTATATCCACCGGCATCACCCTGTTCGCCCCGGCACTCGTTTTATCAGTCATCCTGCACGTGGATATTTTCCTGACAACCTGCTTCATGGGCGGGCTGGTGATTTTATACACCTGGTATGGAGGAGCTAAAGCCGTTTCGCATACCCAGTTGCTTCAGATGACGGTAATCTTCGGCGGCCTAGCTCTGGCAGCCGGCATGGTCATTCATTTACTGCCATACGGGATTGGTTTTACGGATGCCCTGCACGTTGCCGGTAAAATGAACAGACTGGATGCTATTGATACATCTTTTGACTGGAATAACCGGTACAACATCTGGTCGGGGATTATCGGCGGATTTTTTTTACAGCTTTCTTATTTCGGGACTGACCAGTCGCAGGTGGGCCGTTACCTCACCGGCAGTTCAGTTGCCCAAAGCAGGCTGGGTCTGTTGATGAACGGTATGCTAAAAGTTCCCATGCAATTTTTTATCCTCCTGATTGGTGTGATGGTTTTTGTTTTTTACCAGTTCCATACACCGCCCGTTTTTTTTAACCCGGTTGAGGTCAGGAAGGCAGGGACAGGCTTATATGCAGCAGGTTTTGATTCGATTAATCAGGCCTGGCAAGAGGCTCACCAGGAGAAAGCAGCCCGGGTAAAGAACCTGGTGCTTGCCGTCCATGATCATAACCCGGAACAGGTGGACCGCTATAAAAAGGAGCTCTATGCTGATCAGGATAAAATGACGCATATACGACAGGCGGCTGTGGACCTGATAAAAAAGACCAGCCCGGATTCGGATGCCAATGACAGCAATTATGTTTTCCTGCATTTTGTCACCAATTGGCTGCCCAGAGGCCTGGTCGGGCTCCTGCTGGCCATCATATTCCTGGCTGCCATGGGGTCTACGGCAAGCGGGTTAAGCGCCCTCACTTCCGCCTGTGTCATAGATTTTTACAAACGATTTTTTCATCCGAATGGAACGGAAAAACATTTTCTGATGGCATCCCGCCTTACAACCCTGGCATGGGGCCTGTTCTGCATCCTGATTGCCATGTATGCCGGCCGTCTGGGAAATCTCATCGAAGCGGTTAACATCCTTGGATCCCTGTTTTATGGAACCATCCTCGGCATCTTCCTGACAGCATTTTTTATCCGGCGTGCAGGGGGAAGGGCTGTTTTTGCCGCGGCTCTTGTGACAGAGTTGGTAGTGGTTGTACTATGGTGGTTTGAGGTGACGGCTTTTTTATGGTTAAATGTGGCCGGTGCATTACTCGTCATGCTGTTAGCGGTTTTTTTTCAGGAGGTATGGTACCGGAAAAAAAAGAAAGCATAGATCGCGACAAATCTGAGAAAGTGGAAAAAAAGAAGCCCTTCCGGAAGAAAGGGCTTTGGAGTGAACTACGGTACTGCTGGCAGCGCGGTTACCGTTTCAAATATTTTTCATTCGCTGCAGGCAGCGGGGAATTCACCCGGAGTGAAGATATGGCTTGATTTATTTTTTTGCTTCTGCGATGAGTTTATCATTCAGCCGGATGTAAGTATCGTCTTTTTCTTCGGTGGCCAGTAACTTTGATTTTTCAGCAGCGGCGATGGCCGAGGCCTTATCATTCAGTTTCATATGGATTTTGGCTTTTAAGTGAAAGATCCAGTAAGCCTTCGGGTTTTGCTCCGATGCTTTGGTTACCCATTCCAGCGCCTTATTTATGTCCTTGTTATTATCATAATAATAGCTGGCGGCCTGGTAATACGGCCGGGTGTCTTTGGCAAGAGCCGTTTCAATATTCTTCATGATGCGCTCGTCAATATCAATGGTGACAGGAAAAGCAACCCTGGTTTGTTCCCAAGTCAGTTCGATATTCGTGCTGTTTGGCGTGACATCGGCAAAACCGATTGTGAAGGTTTCCACCCTGGCGCTTAAGGCAGCAGGTTTTACCTTGAAGCGGAGCAGTTCATTTTCTGGTTTGTAGTCAGCCACATCGCCGCCAAGGGTCAGGTCCTTATACAGCATGATTTCCCAGGCTTCTTTTCCCGGAACCGTGTAGAGCGCATAACTGCCGGCTGCCACAGGGCGATTGTCAATTTTAACATCTTCGCCAAATGTAAGCTTGGTGGCATTGTTGGCCCCTGTTCTCCAGGTTTTTCCGTAGGGTACCAGGTCACCAAAAATAACCCTGTTTTTTACACCGGGCCTGGAATATTCAATCGTAATGTCGGAGAGTCCAACAGCCTGTTTAATGGTTTGAACCGGACTGGGCGCGGGAACTTTTAACTGCTGGGCATCTGCCCTATAAAGGAAACTCGCGCTAAGCACTAATAAAATTAAGGATTTGAGGGTTGTTTTCATAAATGAAGTTTATTTGAACAGGTTTGATAGTGGGACAAAGATAATGAAGCAAAATGAAATGACTGTTGATTTCCGGTTTACTGAACAATACCAGGTACATTCCGGAAACAAAATGGGGCGGTCGTTGTTTATTGCGGCTTAAAATTTTTAATTTCGCATCTGTGCAGAACATGTAATTCAATTCATACCCTGACTGCCGTTATAATCATCCGGATACTACCATGAATACGAAGAGCCAAATGGCCACGCTGGGCGGGGGATGCTTTTGGTGCATCGAGACATTTTTTCAGCGGCTGAAGGGCGTGGAGCAGGTGGTTTCAGGTTACAGCGGAGGTCAACGGGACAACCCAACCTATGAGCAGGTTTGCACCGGCGGCACCGGGCATGCCGAAGTGGTGCAGGTGACCTTTAACCCGGAACTGATTTCGTTTAGGGAACTGTTACGGGTATTCTGGTCGGTGCATGATCCGACCACACTGAACCGGCAGGGAGCCGATGTCGGTACCCAGTACCGTTCGGTCATTTTTTACCATGATGAAGAACAACGCCGGATCGCCATGGACTATAAAAACGAACTGAATAATCTGGGTATTTTTCCCGGTCCCGTGGTGACGGAAATAACCCCCTTTTCCCGTTTTTTCCCGGCTGAGCGTTACCACCAGAATTATTACCTCAACAACAGCGGGCAGTCGTATTGCCGGTTCGTCATCACTCCCAAACTGGAAAAGTTCAACTCCCTGTTTGCAGGGCAGTTAAAGTCCTGATAAGCAGCTTTTACAGGACTCTGTATTGGCTGAGTTTGGTCAGATCAACGAATGTCCGGCCGGATGCGTGCTGTCCGATAATCGGTTCAAAACGGGCATTCCATACCACCTCTTCATGACGGTAGGACGAACGGGCATATACATTCTGGGCATACGTATCGTCAATGGCTTTAATCATGACCATAAACTCAGCATCGCCCTGGACCAGGTCTTCCGGTGTGAAGTTTTTCAAAGGACTGTTTTCGTTCAGTGGATGTACAATTGTCCAGGACATGGTGAGCAGGCTGATTCTGGAACGTTCCAGTTCAAGATTGTGAAAAGTTCGCTGTACCTTGCCGTTGATGTCTGTGATCAGCGAAAGAATCAACTGAGCCTCCACCTCAATAAGCTGATTGTTCCGGGCATTGGCAATACGGAACATAAAACCCTTGATGTCCCTGTAGGGTGAAAAAAGTGCATTTTTACTGTAAAGAATCCGTGCCGTTGGACGTGAAAACCTGCCATAAAGCAAACCTGTTGCCAGCGCGAGTGCGAGAAGACCCAGGAGCGATTCAAGCGAAGCGAGCATCTGGGCCTCAAACCCGACCGGGCTTAACCGGCCATAACCAACGGTGGTAAAACTTTGTGCACTGAAAAAAAAGCATTCCCAAAATTCCCACAGCCTGTTCCCGTGGTTCATACCGGAAATCTGTTCCGTTCCGAGAAACAGGTAAATACCGCCGAAGACCATATTCAGAAACAGGTAAGCGGTAAGTACCAGTATGTTGAATTTCCACCAGGAAATCGTGATCAGGGTATGATAAATATTGATCGGTTGAAAATTCCGGAGGCCTTTCCGGATCACATTGGAAGAACCGTCCGGATTTATAAGCCGCTGTCCGGCCTGGGAAACCTGGGTGCCAAATCCAAGTTCCCGTTCGTCACTTTTCCGGAAATTATCTTTCCGGCGATGATGCGAAGTCATATCATTCATTCAGGTATAAATTTCAAAATGAACCGAACGTTTGTCATAGCCCATGGCTTCCAAACGGGTCCTGGCTTCCTTCAGCATGTCAGGCCAGCCGCAAATGAAAAAATCCACCGGTTGCCGCCGAGAATACCGTTCCTCATATACGGCATGTACGTATCCGGTACGGCCTTTCCATCCGGGGTTCTCCCGGGAAAGCACCGGTATAAAAGTAAACTCCGGATGGTGATGGGCGAGGTCTTCGAACTCCTTCCGGTACAGAATATCCTTTTCCATCCTGTTTCCGAAGATCAGGCAGATGTTTTGATGCGGAATGCCCTCGCGGAAAATATGAAGGAGCATGGAACGGAGTGGAGCTATGCCCGTACCTGTTCCGATGAAACATAATTCCTTAGTGATCGACTCCGGCAACCTGAATTTCCCCATGGCCTGTGTCATTTTTACCCGGGATCCTTCCTTCAGGTATTCATAAATGAATGGCGTGGCGATTCCGTCAGGTTTCAGAACCATGCACAATTCAATCTCCCTGTTCTCGGAAGGGGGAGAGGCAATGGAATAACTCCTGTTGGTGTATTTGCCCTGGATGGGAAGATGCAGCATGATAAACTGCCCTGCCCTGAAATGAAAAGGTAT
>CAYWHE010000022.1:0-29890 GCA_964458125.1 uncultured Flavobacteriaceae bacterium
CGGCTTTTTCGTTCACAGGCAACTGATAGACCTGACAAAAATCAGTGCAATTCTTACAAAAAATTGCCGTTAGGTCAATGGTATTTCCCAGACATACCCGTTTAGATGTGGTTTTTCCCCGTTCAGCGAAAATAACTTTACCGCTTTTCAATATCCCCGTTAATTTGCGTAAAAATTAACAGTTGTAATAGAAATACCATCCTTGATTGCCTGGCAGAAACACATCGCTTTACTTTTACAGAATTAAGAAAAATTGCATATGAGCTACATGAAATTTAAAATCAATCCTGCCCTTTGGATGCTGGTACTGTTTACGGCTGCCATTCTGCCATCCTGTAAACATGAAATTCCCCAGCCGGTGATAAACTCCGGGGGTGGTATTGACACGATTCCTATCCCTCAGGAAACATTATGCGACAGCGACACGGTTTATTTTCAAAACTCTATCCTGCCTTTGTTTGTTTCCAATTGCGCGAAAAGCGGGTGCCATGATGCCACCACCCATGCCGAAGGCATTAAATTGAACAATTACGCGAATATTATGAATACCGGTAAGATCCAGGCGTTTAATCCGAATCACGGGGATATCCTGGAAGTGGTGAGTTCGACTGACCCTGATAAACTCATGCCTCCTCCGGGGGAGGGCAATCCCCTGACCTCCGATCAGATAGATATGATTATCAAATGGATCAACCAGGGAGCATTGAATAATTATTGTGACGGTTGTGATACCACTGCAATAACCTATGCCAAATCGATTCTGCCGCTGTTATCGGCCAAATGCAAAGGCTGCCACCAGGGAGTGAATGCAGGAGGAGGAATAAACATTGTCACTTTTGCAGATGCTTATGCCCTGGCACAAAACGGCTCCTTATATGGTTCGGTAAGTCATACCGGTACCTGGAGCGCAATGCCGAAAGGATCTTCCAAATTACCGGAATGCGATATTGCCAAAATCCGGATATGGGTGGAGGCCGGTTCACCGAATAATTAATTATCATAAAAATTTTCTGAGTTCTGATGAGCCCGATTAAAAAAATGAAGTTTCCCCACCTGATGTTGACCGGGTTTATGCTGCTGACGGTGTCCGGTTGTTATTACGATGTCGTGGAGGAGCTATATCCGGGAGACGCTTCCTGTGATACGACCCAGGTAACCTATACCGGCGACATTCTTCCTCTCCTGCAGGCGCAATGCCTGGTTTGTCACAGCGCCGGTTCCAACCAGGGAAATGTAAACCTGGAAGGTTACACCCAGGTGAAAACCTATGCGGAAAATGGAAAACTGATGGGATCCGTATCCCACGCTTCCGGTTATGTTGCAATGCCACAGGGAGCCGCTCAACTTTCATCCTGTTATGTGAATAAAATACGGGCGTGGATCAACAGGGGAGCTCCAAACAATTGAATTCCATTTCCTGAATACTTTCCAGTCGGAACAACTTACCCTCATGTTAAAAAAAATAATTCTGGCCTTTTTGCTGCTCGGCCTGGTGGCGGGAGGCATTGGATTTTACCTCTATTTCAAACCCGTTAAAAGTTTTGAAAATGCTTCCCCTGATCTGAGCCTGGATGCTGCCGCGTTGGTGAAGGATTTCCAAACAGATGAAAATAAGGCAAACAGTCGTTATCTGAATAAATTGCTCGAGGTTTCCGGAACCGTCAGCGATATTTCGGAGGACGAGAAAGGACTTACCAATATAAACCTGGGAGTGGATGGGGAAATGGCCATGGTGTCCTGCAGTATGGATACAACGGTGAGACGCGATTTTACTTCCATCAAATCCGGTCAGTCCGTTCGCCTGAAAGGTCTGTGCTCAGGCATGCTCATGGATGTCGTCCTGGTAAAATGCGTGATCGTTGAAAAATAAATAATTAAACTAAATGAAACTTATGAAAACAGCCCTTCTTGCCCTGATTCTTTCAGTAAGCGCCCTTTCCCTGCAAGCGCAGGGTAGGTATTTTACCCGTAATGGGAATGTGACGTTCAACTCCGGTACCTCCCTCGAAAAAATTGAAGGTGTGAACCACAAAGCCGCCAGTGTACTCGATGCAGGAACCGGGCAAATTGAAATGAATGTGCTGATCAAGGCCTTTGAATTCGACCGGGCCTTAATGGAAGATCATTTTAATGAAAACTATATGGAATCGGAAAAGTATCCGAAGGCGACCTTTAAAGGAACCATTGTCAACAACAAGGATATATCCTACGGAAAAAACGGACCTGTCACCTTTCAGGTGAAAGGCGATATAACGATTCACGGGGTTACAAAACCGGTTTCCGTGAATGCGGCAGGTGAAATCAGGGACAATAAAATAGCCGTAAAATCAAGCTTTGAAGTAACGCTATCCGATTTCAATATTGAAATCCCCGGATTGGTGAAGGATAAGATCGACAAGCAGGCTAAAATTAATATGGATGTCCTTTATGAGCCCCTGGTGAAATAATCAGCCGCAAGCCCTTCATGCGATGAAAAACAAGATTAAATACGGTATCAGGCTCGCTTTTTTTTTCTGCTGCCTTGCAACCATACAGGCGTATGCCCAGCAGGATGACCTGATGAGTTTGCTGGGTGAGGAAAAGCCCAAACCCGAGAAGGTCAGAAATGCCTGGAAGTCAACCAGGGTCATTAACGGTCATTCCTCCGAACAACTGGCTGGTGGGGTTCTTGATTTCAGGATCCTGCACCGGTTTGGATTCCTGAATTCAGGCGCTGAACAGTTATATGGATTGGACCAGGCCACTATACGCCTGGGCATGGATTACGGCGTCACCGATTGGCTCAGCATAGGGTTCGGTCGCAGCACCTTTAAAAAGGAACTGGACGGATTCATCAAGGCAAAACCGCTGTGGCAGACCAAAGGTTCCAGGAAATTTCCCTTCTCCCTGACCCTGGTTGCCGGAATGACCCTGCACACGATGAAATGGGATAACCCGGAACGGAAAAACTACTTCACTTCGAGGATGGGTTATTATTACCAGGCCGTCATAGCCCGTAAATTCAGTGAGGCCTTTACTCTCCAGCTATCGCCCATTGTGGTGCACAGGAACCTGGTGGATTCCCTGGTCGACCAACACGATATCTGGGCGTTGGGTGTCGGAGCCCGCATTAAATTATCTCGGAGAATAGCGATGACTGTTGATTACTTTGGACTGAAACCTGGACGCATTGCCGATTTCTACAACAGCCCCCTCTCCATTGGATTTGATATTGAAACCGGCGGGCACGTATTCCAGCTTCACTTCTCCAATGCCACTGGTATGAATGAACGCGCCTTTATTACCGAAACCACAGGTGACTGGTTTAAGGGGGACGTTCACCTGGGGTTCAATATTTCCAGGGTGTTTACGCTGGGAAAAAGAAAAAAATAGGGGTTTAATAAAATTGTAAGGGATATCGGTTATGCTCAGGTACGATGATGTGTTTTTTTACATCCTGATTGAACAGATTGAAAAAACAGATGCTTGTCACGTATTTGATAAACCTGATTTCATCCAGGCCGGGATAAAAATTCCCGTTCAAACACAATTTATTCCCGTTCAACTGAAATTATTTTAAAATAGGGGTTTTGTAATCGAATTTTGCATACCGGATAAAGAAATAACAAACGGACGGACTGCCTGAGCATATCAACAGGTTTTTCGGATCAACCTGTAAATCGTAAACGGCACAAAAAAAGGACCATGATAAAAAACCAACATCGATACTGTTAAATACAGTATGTTGAAGGTTAACACAACACCCCGGCACCCTCTTGAGGTCGTTAATTCGACCAGTTCCAATCTGATCGGGCAACAGATATGGTTTACAAAAGGGCTGCCGGGGTGTTGTGTTTTTTGCATTTTCAGCAGTTTTGCCTTCCTGAAACCTGTTCAATATTGCCTGTTTGGCCTCCGGATTTAATTTTCGGGATCGTTGGCCAATATCCCGCTTTAAACGAATCCCGATTATCCGTTTATACCGGCAGTTTTTCCCGCTCAATGGCATCTATTGCCCGTTCTGCATCTTTCGTTTGCATAATCTCCTTTATTGCCGGTACTTTGCAGTGTATAAAAGGGGTATTCTTTTGGCTATTGTAAACATAAAGTCTGAACAGTTAAATTAATAACAACACACCATGAAAAATTCCATCACTTTTCTGATTATTATTTCCATCCTGGTTTCCTTTGCAGCCTGCAAAAAAAATGATGATCCGGGTCCTTCAACCAATATCAATACCAATGTCCAGCAGGGCACCTGGAAGGTTAGCTTATTTGATAATAAAGGCGTTGATGAAACCACGGATTTCAACGGTTACGTTTTTACCTTTTCATCGGGAGGAACCGTAACTGCAGTAAACAGCAACGGGCCGGTCTCAGGTACATGGGCCACGGGAACTGATAACAGCAAATTAAAGCTGATCCTCGTTTTTCCTGCCGTTTCTCCCTTTGAAGAACTGAATGAAGACTGGGAAGTCCTCGGGCAAAGTTCCTCCGAAATTAAATTAAAACATGTCAGCGGCGGAAGCGGAGACATCTCCTACCTGAATTTTTTAAAATTATAGCGACAGGTCTCCCCTTCAGTTTTTAAATACCGGAAGGATCCCTGTTTGCCTGACCCGGTCCGGGACCCGGAAAACCTCATCGGGGCTGAGAAGCAGCAGGAGGTACTTGATTCGGTAAGCCGGCTAAAATGAATTTCTTACGGAACGGACAGGAATCTGTTCGCGCTTTTATTTGGTTAGAAGCTGGTTTTCTTACGGAAATTTTCGACAGCAATATTGATTTACCCTATATTTGCCGGCGAAAATATTTCAGGAAGTTGAACCGTCCCATTCGAGTATTGATAGCCAAGGTCGGGCTGGATGGCCATGACCGTGGAGCGAAAGTCATCGCCTCTTTTTTACGTGATGCCGGTATGGAAGTCATCTATACCGGGCTTCGGCAGACGCCTGAAATGGTTGTCAGTGCAGCCATGCAGGAAGATGTGGATGTTATAGGAGTGAGCATTCTTTCCGGAGCCCACATGACTGTTTTTCCTAAAATCATGAAAATGCTGAAAGAACATGAGTTGACCAATGTACTGGTCACAGGAGGCGGGATTATTCCCGAAGAGGATACCCGGAAGTTGAACCAGTTGGGCGTTGGAACCCTCTTTCCCCCAGGCACCGATACGCATGAAATCGTAAACTACATCAGAACCTGGGTGGAGAAAAACAGACCCGGTTTGTAATCTATATGGCTATGAGTTTTGAATATATCCTGACCGAAACCACTGAAGGCATCTGCACGGTTACCATTAACAGGGCGGATAAACTGAATGCCCTGAATAAAAAAATCATTGAGGAAATTGGAGTGGCCGTTGAAAAGGCCCGTGTTGACGCGGCTGTCAGGGCCATCATCATTACCGGGGCCGGTAACAAAGCTTTTGTAGCCGGGGCCGATATTTCCGAATTTGCAGATTTTGATGCCATAAAGGGTGAAGCCCTTGCCTCGAACGGGCAGCAGGTATTTAATTCCATTGAGAATTGTACCAAACCTGTTATTGCAGCCGTCAACGGATTTGCCTTGGGCGGCGGATGCGAACTGGCTATGAGTTGTCATCTCCGGCTGGCTGCCGATCACGCCAGGTTCGGACAACCCGAAGTCAAACTGGGGCTCATCCCCGGATATGGCGGAACGCAAAGGCTGACACGCCTCATCGGGAAAACCAAAGCACTTGAATTACTGATGACCGCCGATATGATAACGGCTGATGAAGCGCTGGATCTGGGCCTGGTAAATGCTGTCTGTCCCTCCGAAGAGCTGATGAACCGCTGCCGTGAATTGGCACGGAAAATTTCGGCGCAGGCTCCCCTGGCCATTGCCGGCATCATCCGCAGCGTGAATGCGGCCACCGACAGGGAAAAGGACGGATTCCGCGAAGAAATTCATGAATTCGGTAAATGTTTTGTCACGGAAGACTTCAAGGAAGGCACCAGGGCATTCCTTGAAAAAAGAAAACCGGCCTTCAATGGAAACTGATTACCTCGTTTCCAGTTTTTTTTCCGCTGCACCCGAAAATTTTTTCCGGACCCTGATCAGGAACTGAAGCACAAAGGTATTCATCGTGATGATGGATATGCAGATGGTCAGGATCAGAAACAAATTTACATTAAGAAAACCCATGAAATGTTCGAAGGCGATGACCGAAAGGTTAAACAGGCTGAGCAGAATGGCAGCCCCTTTATGCGTAAAACCCTGCCGGATGATCATATGATGCAAATGGTTGCGGTCGGCCTTGATAGGTGAATCACCGTTCAACAGGCGGATCACGAATACCCGTAATGTGTCGTATATGGGTATGAACAGAACGGCTGCAATAAGCGAAGGGGATATCAGCACCGAACCGGAATGACTCATCTCGTTTACCTGGAGCAGGTTGATCGACAGGGTGGAAAGAAGGAACCCGATCAGCAGGGAGCCGGTATCACCCATGAATATCCTGGCGGGATGAAAATTATAAAACAAGAACCCGACCAGGGATCCGGAAATGCAGAAGGACAGGATGGCATACATGTCCTGCTGATATTCCAGGAAAATGAATCCAAGTATAAGCGAACTGATCAGGCCGATGGAACCGGCCAGCCCGTCAATTCCGTCAATCAGGTTATAGGCGTTGGTGACGGCAATGATAAACCCGATGGATGCTGCATACTGCGCCCATTCGGGGATGGCATGAATGCCGAAGAGCCCATAAAAACTGCCGATTCGGCTTCCCCCGGCAACGACAATAACAGCAGCAAGTACCTGTATGGCCAGTTTTTTCATCGCCGGCAGGTCCAGCAAATCATCAAAGAAACCGGTGAAAAACAATAGCAGTACCCCGCACAGCAGGTACCGGATGGTTTCGATATTCAGGGAATCTGCAAAAAGAAAAAACGACATGAAGATACCGGCAAAAATGGCCAACCCACCCATGGTTGGAATGGATGGAGCATGCTGCTTTCTTTCATCAGGAAAATCAAACAGCTTCCATTTGTGACACACCGATATCCAAAGCGGTATCAGCAGATACGTGATGGATAACGCCAGTAAGGTTGGAATGAAGATTTTGATAAAGAGACCCATAGGCTGAATTATTTGTTCATTTCACGTATGACGTTAATCTCCACCCGCCGGTTTTTAAATTTATTCTGCGGATTGTCGTTCTCTGCAAGCGGTTTGGTTTCCCCGTAAGCAACGGTGCTTATCCGGTTTGTATTTACACCATGGGTGACCAGGTATTCTTTTACGGCATCGGCCCGGTTTTGTGACAACAGCATGTTGTACATGCCATCTCCTTCATTATCGGTATGGCCTGATATGATGATGGTGGAACGGCTGTTTTCTGAAAGCAGATCAAGGGCATGCTCGATAATATCAAAATATTCCAGGGTGATGGTCGACTGATTGGTTTCAAACTGTATGTTCTGCATCTTTTCTGCAAAAGTTTTCACACCTCCGGCCATTGAATCAGGACATCCGTGTTTTGAAAGCAGTCCTTTGATATATGGGCAATCATCCTCCGCGTCCGTAATACCGTCCTTATCCGTATCCGGACATCCTTTCGTTGCCACGGTTCCTTTAATGAACGGGCACTCATCAATTTTATCCGGTATGCCGTCCCCGTCCGCATCGATATTGGAAACCGGGCAGCCATGAGTTGTTCGAGGTCCGGCCTTATCCGGACATTGATCCTCTGCATCGGTGATCCCGTCACGATCCTGATCCGGGCACCCATACAACGATTTGGATCCGGCCACTTCCGGACAACGATCCTGTTTGTCCTGTACCCCGTCACGATCCATATCATCTGCCGGGCAACCATGAAGATCAGCTTCCCCGTATATTTCCGGGCATTCATCTTCCATGTCCTTCACGCCATCCTGGTCTTTGTCTCCGTTTTTCATTTTTTCAGAAACTTTGCCTGATTTCCCTTTTGGCACATAGGTCAGTGACAATTCAAATCCTCCGCGGCTCCGGCTGGAGCCGGAAAGCGCAGACGTGTTGATATCGTAACTGAGTCCGAGGAAAAAATTGGATACCTGGTATCCTGCATAGGCAATGACGGCATCCCGGTTCCTGTTGTAAATTCCGAGCTGCATGACATTTAAATTGTCGAGGGAGAAACTGGCCAGCATGCCCATATTGATTTCCCGGAAACGGTCCTGGTTGACGAACAAAACAGACGGGCGCAACTCCAGTTGTTTACTTAACACGAAACCGGCGCCTGCATTCGCGGTGAGCTTAATTGGCAGTTTGTTTTCATCGATAATGAAGGACTCCTTCGGCTGCGTGACGTGGCTGAATGTTATACCCGCATAAGTCTTGAACCACTTATCGGGAACACCCTGATTGCGGGTATACAAGATGCCTGCATTGATGTCGGGCCTGTTTATTCTTGTTTTATAGAAGGTTTCCCCGTTCGGGGCATTAGGATCATAACCGTGATCAACGGTGTACTGGTTATCAAAACTCATCCGGGAAGGATCAAAGCTTTTCTGAATGATGCCGAATTGAATACCCAGGGCGATCTTGTTGGTCTTCGCCTCTCCAAGTGACTGGATGTAGGTCAGGTTCCCAAGTATATTCAGCTGACTGATGCCATCCTGGCCTGCGCTGTTGTTGGCGGCAAGCGCTCCAAACCCGAACCTCCTCACGGCTTTGTCAACAGCCAGGCTATACGAGCGAAACGGGCTGGCTACCGTGTTCCACTGGTTCCGGTAAAAAAGGGAAGCCCTTACGTAATTGATGCCGTTTCCTGCATGTGCGGGATTGACAAAAAGGGGATTGTTGAAATATTGGGAGAAGTGCATATCCTGGGCATACAGAAATCCTGCCTGTATCAAAATTACCTGAAGTATGATGGTGCGTAGTGCTTTCATGTCGCTGTTTACCGGATGACGGAGATATGCCCGCTAAATTTTTCCCGGGTGCCATTGTCCATGACCAGTTCAATGTCATAAGCATAGGTTGCATTCTGAACCGGTCTTCCTTTGAATCCCCCGTTCCAGGTGGCATCCGGACCCGAGTTGTGATAGATCAGTTCACCCCATTGATTGTATATCCGCATTTCAACCTGCATGATACCGGGACCGCGGACACGGAACAGATCGTTGGCTCCATCCAGGTTGGGTGTAAAACTGGTGGGAATAAATATGTTGCTGGATGCCGCTACCGTTATCGTTTGCAGAATGGTATCGGAACATCCGGCCTGGTTGGAAATTACCAGTAGTACCGTATAAATTCCGGCCGTGGCATAATGGTGGGATGGATTGACATCCAGGGAAACATTATCCGAACTGACCGAATCCCCGAAATTCCAGTAATGCGTATAGCCATTTCCCAGGCTGCTGGAAAAACTGACCATAAATCCACTGTTTCCTCCCGATTGTATGAGATGCGTGAAACCTGCCTGCGGTTTTGGGATAACAATAGCCTGGACGATTTCACGATACCTGTTGACGCACCCATTGGAACCGGTAGCTTCCACAAAATAGCCGGTAGTTTGGGTAAGAACCGGTGTCTGGAAACCCGTCCCGGTGTAAAGCAGGGTTCCGCCTGTCTGAAGATCGAACCAGTTGAAAACAGTGCCGGAATCTGGCTGAACCGTCAGGAGGGCGGATTCACCTTCGCAGATGGTGGCATCGGTCACCACAGGGTTTGACGGTGCGGGATTAACCACAACCTGGATGGAATCCGATTGTATGAAGGTGCCGTTGGTTTGTGTCACTACATCATAATAATAGCCGGAAGCGGTGGCATAGTATTGAGCCGTGGTCGCACCGGGAATCGGGGATCCGTTGACATACCATTGATTTCCGGTTTGAAGGTTGGAGCTCAGTAATACCGAATCGCTTTCGCAAAAGGTTGCCGAACCGATGACCGTGACCAGTGTGCCGCTGGTGATGGTAATCACCAGGACAACAGGTGAGACCGAGGTGCAGCCGTTAACGTCTGTAACAGTTACCATATAAGTTCCACTGTCTCCGGCAAATACCGATGAGGTTGTCGCCCCGTTCGACCAGAGGTAACTGTTACCGCTGCTGGCCGTCAGTTGCGCCGAATCGCCGGCAATCAGTATGACATAACCGGATGGCGTGATGGAGGCCGGTGTAACGGCATAATAGTTGACAACCGCGGCATTTGAAACAGCCGAACAGCCCGAACTATCTTCAACCTGGACGGTATAATTTCCGGGTGTGGTTATGATAACGCTTTGGGATGTGGATCCTGTTGACCAGAGAAACACGTTTCCCCCTCCTGCTGTCAGCGTGACGGTATCCCCGGGACAAGCCGTTACCGGTCCGGCTGGTGATATAACCGCTGTTGGTCCGGGCTTCAGGGTAACTGTGGCCGGGGATGACAGGGCCGAGCAGCCATAGGTGTTGGTGAGGGTACAGGTATAGGTGCCGGCAGCCAGCACCTGCAACGTCTGCGATGTGCTTCCGGTTGACCATAGATACTGGTACCCGGCATTTGCACTTAGGAATAGCGTATCTCCATTGCAGATGTTGTAAGGACCCGCAGGACTGATCTGCACATTTATTGCCGGACTGACAGTCAGGTTTAATAACGACGAAAGCACAAGCGCTCCGCTGCTGTCAGTTGCCGTGCAATGGATCGTATGACTTCCTGAAGGCAGTCCGCTTAATGCCAGCATGCCGTTAGCCGAGGATCCCAGCAGGGTGTTTCCTTCAAAAAACTGGTAGTTGCTCAGGTTGGATGGATTGCTGCTTAACAGGATGCTGTCACCGGAACAGAAAACATTGTTGCTATGGTTGCTGCTCAGGGTTATCTGAATACTGGATACGACCGTAATGTTGCGTACCAGGTTATTGTAGGCATCACCTATATAATAAGTAAAATCTGCAGGGTTGAAGGCGATTCCTGTAGCCCCGTCAAAACTGGCCTGTGGCCCGAACCCGTTGACTGCTCCCGGAATACCCGCTGATCCTGCAAAGGTGGATACGATTGGAAATGGACCTGCGGTGATTTTTCTCACCGTGTAATTGTATCCGTCTGCAACAAAAATATTGTTGGACGGATCAACCGTGACATCCCAGGGATAATTGAACATGGCTGACATGGCCTGCCCGTCTGCACTTCCGATGATGCCAACCCCGGCCAGGGTGGTTACCATCCCGGCAGGCGTCACTTTCCGGATCAGGTGATTCCATTCATCGGCCACGAGGATGTCGCCATTCTGGTCCAGGTCGATGCCGTAAGGACGGTTAAAGGATGCTGCCGTTCCCAGGCCGTCGTTGCTCCCGCTCATAAAGGCGGTGCCGGCTATTGTGGATACTGTTCCGTTGGCAATTTTCCGGATGGTATGCGTCTGGTGGTCTGCTACGTATATGGTACCGTCATCCGTTACGCAGATTCCGGTGGGAAACCCGAATTTGGCAAGGAGGGCTGGACCGTTGGTGGTTCCGAAGGTTCCCGTTCCGGCAATGGTCGTCACCACACCTCCGGGTGTGATCTTCCTGATCTTATAGTTTTTGGTATCGGCCACATAAACGTTTCCTGATGTATCGCAGGCTAAACCCCAGGGTTCATAGAAGGTGGCCGCCGTGCCGGTTCCGTCAAAGCCGCCAATGTTGCCTGAGCCGGCCAGGGTACTCACCACGTTTCCGGGTGCAATTTTCCGGATTTTATGATTAAAGCGGTCGGCCACGTATACATTGCCGTATCTGTCGCAGGCAATGCCATGCGGGCTGTTGAAGGTGGCGTTAGTCCCCGTGCCGTCTGCAGTACCAGTTGTATCCGTTTTGCCAGCAACCGTACTGACTAGTTGGGCCTGTGCGGACTGAACCAGGAGATAAAGGAAAGTGACAATTAAAAAGTGACGCATGGTTCAGAAGGTCTCGGTATTGTAGGTAAATGATTTGGATCTGGCTGATCCAGTAGTAAATGGGATGGTAAATTCGGGAATGGGTCTGTAGGTGATGGCGGCAGCGGTTTCAATTTCCTGGCGGTATTTTCCGGCGATCATGTGCCAACGGTAGCGTCCGTCGGCAATGGCTTTCATCTTTTGGCCAAGTTCATTCCTTTCCTCACTGGTAATGTTTCTGACCTGTTGCATCAACGCTGCCGGGGATTGAAAGTACCGGGCCTGGTTTTCAGTGGTTTTGATATTATAGGTAACGGCAAAGGCAATGACCGGCAATCCCAAATACATGGCTTCCACCAGCGAAGGATTGGTTCCGCCAGCGCTGTGGCCGTGCAGGTATAAATGACAGTTGGAACGGATGATATTCAGTTCTGCCTGTTGATAGATAGGATCAAGTAAATGAATGTTGGGAAATGAATCATACTTTTCCCGCAGGCTCTTGCCATAATGACCGTGCGTCCACAAACCCACAATAACCAGTGACTGATCCTGATTTTGTGCAAAGGCCTCCAGGATGATATGAATATTGTTTTCCGGTTCAATCCTGCAGACGGTGAAGGCGTATGGTTTTGATAAAAAGGGATATTTGGTCAGTACTTCGACTGTCAATGGCATTGGGGAGGTGTGATCGGCACCGTACTCAATAATGGTGGATTCCTTTCCGTACTCCTCCAGCACATAATCGTATATGGCTTCGTTGTCGGTTATGACCCTGTCGGCAAATGTGACGGCTATGGCTTCCGACCACTTCAGAAATTTTCGAATGGGTTTTTTCCATTTGGCACGCTTCCACTCCAGTCCGTCAATATTGACGATGATGGGTTTGCGGGAAACCAGTTTGATAAACGGAATCAGCAGGGCTCCTGATACGCCAAGCAATACAATTATTTCACTGAATATCAACGCATGAAACAGGGAGATAAAGTCGTAAGGAATACTTTGGTAGCCGTTTGCATTCAGGTTGATGTACTTCAGCCTCGCACCGTTGTAATTATTTTTCCGTCTGGCAGCGGGATAAAATTTGCTGCTGCAATAAACGGTAATATCGTATTCATCAATCAGTTTTTCCACGAGGTGATGGGCAAGCGTTTCAAAACCCCCATAACAGGCAGGCAGGCCGGTTGTTCCGGCAATGGCAAGTTTTATTTTTCGATGATGGGCCATCTGGCGTTCAACTGTAAATTCAATATCATTATACCTCGCCAGCAGGGAAATGATACAGCTTTTTTACCTGTTCTGAACCAATTGTAAGGTTTATGGGTTTTTTTTATAAAAAAGACGGGAACGTACCTTAAAATCCGGTGCAACCTGGTGATTTTTCCTGCTCCCCGGGAACAAACCGGCCGGTTATTTCCCTACAGGTTTGCAGATTAATTCGCAGACCTGTTGTTGCATGTGCTGTAGCCGGAATTTTTCTGAAGTCAGCAAGGCCTGTTCAGACAGGCGTTTGCATAATATGGGATCCGCATAAATGCGGTTGATGGTATTTAGCATGTCATGTTTGCTCCGCACATCTTTCAGGAAGCCATTAATGTTCGGCTGTACCAGTTCGGTCACCCCGCCTATGGGAGGAGCAATAACAGGAATTCCATAGCACATAGCTTCCAGGATGGTCATGCCGAAGGTTTCCACCCATTGATCCGGGTGAGAAAGGTTAAGGACCAGGCTGGCCTTTTCATAAAAAGGATGAACATTTCTGGTGGCTGCATGGGTGCTCAGGTTGGCCGGCAGCTTTTTCCCGCTGAAGTAACGATTGATGTTTTCTTCCGAAGCATTCAGAACCAGGTCAAAATGTATATGCGACATGCGTTCGGCAAGTTCTACGTAATCCGGGATACCCTTGTAGGTTTTTAAGGAACATAACATCAGTACATGAAAATCCCCTGCAGCATGCGGCCTGTGTAAGCGGAAGGAGGAGGCCTTGTGTACAAATTCATCCGGCAGCGCATTGTGTACAACAGAACTGTATACGCCACGCAAACCTTCTGTTTTCATGAGGTAATGCGAAACATAAATGGCCGTATTGGCAGTGGCTTCCCCGATCATTTTCAGGAATTTTTTGAATACAGGCGGGTTGATGCTGGTTTCATGCAGGTGGTAAATCACCTTCTTGCCCATCAGTTTTCCCGCCAGTGCAGCACCGAAGGGCAATAAGGTGTTGATGTAAAAATCTACGGGCTGATTCCGGTAACGGAACAGGCGGAAGAACAGGAGAACCTGACTGACCGAGAATGCAATTAGCCTGGCATAGGGATGCTGGTAAAAGCGATACCAGAAATGATGGGACCTGACCGGCAGACCGGTTAGAAAACCTTCTGAACCACCGCAGGTGTAAAGATCAATCTCATGTCCGGATTGAACCAACCCTTTAAGCGCCTCCGCAAAAACCAGGGGACTTCCGCTATAATCGTTGAGGAGGTGAACCGCCACAATTTTATTTTTTGCAGCCGGAGTTTTCCTTTCAGCAGGCAGTGAATCATATATCTTAAGGAGTTGTTCACCCTTGGTGTTCCATTCAAAATGACTGTGAAACCTGGCCCTGGCGCCCTGTGACAGGGATTCGAGCAGGATTTTGTTTTCAAACAACTGTTTAAGCGCTCCGGAAAACTGCCGGATGGAATGCTTGTACCGGCTGTATGGAATTTTTATGCCGCAATGTTCATTGATGAATTCACCAGGGCCGCAATTATCAAAACAAACAACAGGCAGACCATGCGACAGGGCCTCGGAAACAACCATGCCTGCACCCTCATGGGATGGAAACAGGAATACCGTTGACTGCCTGTAATATTCTTTAAGTTTCGGGCGGTCTACCCAGTCAAGGAAGGTTGTAACCCCTGAAATGCCTGAGTTCTTTACAAGTTCCTTCAGGAGATTCTCTGACGGTCCGCTTCCGATCAGGGTGAGGGTTACCTTTTTTTTATTTTCAGAACTGAGGAGGTGGTAAAATCGTGCGAAACTATTTATCGTGATGTCGAATCCTTTTAATGGGGTGAAACGCCCGATGCTGATAACGTGAAAACCTGGACGTTTGGGATCGGTCCGCTCGCCCGGTTCTTCCGAACCAACGGATGGAAGGATAATGACTTTTTTATTCCTCAGGGGAAGTACATTTTCAACGCTTCGGTTCATGGCAATGATAACGCTTGCATGCCGGATGGTCGAATGAAGCAGCGGGCCGGTTTTCCAGAGCAGGCGTTTGACAAAATGACGAAGAAGATCATCAAAATAGCATCGCATACCATAGGTGCCCAGCAGGTATCCCTGTGGAATTGCCGGGTGATGCCCGATTGGACCCCATACCAGTGGTTTCCCCAGGGTCCACAGGCGCGATGGCGTCCAGTCGTTATGAAAATTCAGGTTATGGGCAATGTCGAAACGGCACCTGCATTTCCTGATAAATCCCGGAACGGTGAGTTGCCACAGGTAAAAGTAGAGCAGGGCCCCGCGGCTGCCCCGTTTCCAGAAACGAATCCACACGGGGAGGTCAAAGTACAGGAATTCCATCCGGTCATAATAATCCCTGGGATTTTCGCGCATAAATTGCCTGATGGCCTCTGCGTTGTTTTTCCGGGTGATGACCACCACCTGGTTGAACCGTGCAGCCTGGCAGATAAAATTCCACCCCATACCGTCTTCTGAACCCTTATAGGGATTCACGGCATAAGCGGTCATTAAAATACGTTTCATCGGAACAATTCGGAAGGATTTTCAAGTTGAACGGATGTGAAAGGAGTTTCAACGCTGATCTGTTTAATCACCCGTGCCGGAATGCCGCCGATAACAGAATGATCAGGCATGTCGCGGGTCACCACAGCTCCCGCAGCAATCACGCAATGATTGCCGATATGAACGTCATCCAGGATGGTCACTCGCGCCCCTATCCAGCAGTTCGATCCGATACGGATTCCCTTCCTGGTAACCCCGGAATGGCGTATAGATAAAGCGTTATTGGTATAAATATGATTTTCCGGGTGGCAGCTGAAATACTGACCGATGATGCATTCGTCTCCGATATCGAGTCCTCCTGCTCCACCGAGATACGCAAACTCTCCGATCCCGACATGCTTGCCGATCCGTATATGACTGCCTGTCCTGTTGAAGGAAGTCGATACCACAAGACGGCTGAAAGCCCCGACTGAGGTATGATCGTCAATAAAAATACCGGTCCTTCCCAACCCGTTCAGGTAAACATAATCACCCAGCTGCACCATCCTGCCGAAGCGGATATTTGCAAAATGAAAGAAGCGGGTGCGCTTGCCCAGCAACAACATGACCGGATTCCGGAAGTGAAAGAGTTGTTTACACCATCCCCTGACAAGACATGCCAGTTTATCCCATGCCAGTAAAAGCAGCACCCTGCTGTTTACCGTTTCATCAAAAGTAAAGTCCGGATTCTTTATCCTTACCAGCCGTTGCAGGAGGGTTCTGATCATGACGGAAACTCAGGATGCGTTCATGTATTCATTCATGACAATGTTCAGGGTCTTGTTCAGATCCACATTGTTGATTGAAATGTATTTTCTTTTTTTATTGTTTTTACCCAGTTCACTGAAAAGCTTTTGGTAGTCATCCGTCAGTTGCCGGATATCCTGGAGATCCAGTTCCTGTTTGCGCTGATGAATGATCTCGGGTTCAGCATAAAGGAAAAAATTGACATCCGGTTTAAAGATGAAATTATATCCCATACGGATAAAGTTACGGCCCAGGCTGATGTTGCTGCGTCTGGCGTCAATGATGAAGTCAAAGTAATACCGGTCATACAGTACCGTATAGCCACGAAGTGTATATCGAATGTAAACGTAAAACTGTCCGATAACATAGTCGGTATAATAATACAGGAACCGGAAAAAGGACGTGACGATATTCCGGTTTGTGCCCTGCCTGGGTAATATGCTTTGCGCCTTGGCTTCCGCTCTTTTCTTTCCGTAAAGCAAAGCTGAAAGGATGGGAAACAGGGAGGGACGATGCCGTATGACGACAATCTTCTGCCTGTATTTTTTCTGAAGGATATTTTTTACCTCCTCCAGCACGGTGCTTTTACCCGAACCGTCAACCCCGCTGAAGGTGATCGTGATGCCCCTGTTATTCAAAAAATCACTGAGCAGGTCGCGAAGATACCTGATCCTGTTGCGCAATTTCCGGAAACCGCGGTTAACAGGATAGGACCTGATTTCTTCCATAACTTCCTCCTGAATTCGATGATTGGTGATCAGCAGTTCATCCAGGGTATTGATGATCAGATCGTATTTAGGCCTTACATAAGCGAAAATTTTTGCCCGCTCCTCGAAGGTATAGGTCGCAAAGTATTGAATATATTTATCATCAGTTTTGCTTCCGTTGAGCATATAAAACAACATGATGTATTCAAAATGATGTCCCGTAAAGGGAACCTTGATGCCTTCCTTATTCGTTGTAGCATGTTCAAGCACCTCTTCGCTGTCCATGAAAATTATCCCTTTCCGGTCAAACCTGTTGATCAGGTCAAGCTCCAGGTAACTCTGGTCTTCAAAATAAACACTTACAAAGGTGACAAATGACTTCTGGTGAATGTGGATGCGGTTGATCCGGCTTCCAGCCCGTATGATTTCAAGGAAACGGTAAAGCTGTTTCCGGTCGATCAACAGGTCCAAATCGGAATTTTCAGCAATCTGATCGGCCGATACGGCAATATACTTCAGAAAAACATAGCGCAGTGCTGAAATATGTTTTATAAAATAGGCTATAAAACGTTTGCGGTCGGTATTCATGCGGATAGGTCGTTAAGCGCCTGGTGCCAGGTATTGACCAGCCAATGTGCCTGGGAATGCAACGGTTTCTGATGGATATAGAGCCGGATATAATACGTGACGGTAAAGAGCAGGTAAAGACGGTAATGAAGATCCGTATCAATTTTATAGCGGTTGATGATTTTCAGCGTTAACGCATTTCCCATAACCTCACGGATGTGTCGTGCAATGGTGGGATAATCTTTACGGAAAAGCAAAACCTGAGACTGGTAGATAAAATGAAAGAGATCCATCAGCATCGGCATGCCTGCTCCGGCTAACTCCCAATCGTATACGTACAATCGGTGATCATCGGTATACATGTTCCAGGGTGTGAAATCACCGTGTGCAAACGAGACGGGAATTTCGGTTTTGGCGTCAATGCCGTTAAATACGCCGAAAAGTTTTTTGATGATGCCATAAATCATCGTGGCATCGAGGTCGTTCAGGATCTCATGCTCCTTGTCAAGCAGGTGAAGCTGGTTGGATATGGTTTCCCAGGCTGTGGACTGCCGGATGCATTTATATTCATGATGTGATTCATACAATTCATCCAGTGCCCGGATGTGTACATCGCGCAAGCGGTTGGCAGAAATAAAAACACCCGGCTTAACATTGGTCAGCTTTGAAAAATTGGGATCAATCGAACGGCTCGGCTGCGGAAGGCTCAGTGCGGTGAAATCATATTTGCTCAGCGTGGTTAACATCTGCGATTCGTTTATAATCAGTTTCCTGGGCGTTTCATCAAAGGCCATTTTGATGAAATGTGTGGTTTGCGCATTCCGGTGCAGGCTGATGATGGACTTTCTGTTCTCTCCCTTGGTTCCGGTAAATATGCTGAACATGTCGGCAGATGAACCGGTTATGACCTGTTCTACTCTGTTTTTTGATTTTTGTTGCAGAAAAAATGATCCCGATGCTATTCTGGATCGTAATCCCCCGGAAAAGGCAAGTTGTATCAGGTGACGGTAGAGTTTCCCGCGAAGAGTATTGTTATTGTATAATTCAAGAAAATAGGGCTTTTTCATCTCCAGCGGGTATATCCATCGAATGGTGCCGTCCGGGTTGTGAATATACTCGTAGGTGGATTCCCTGAAATAATGGTCCGCCTGGAAATGAAAGATATAAGCCGAATCCAGGTCGTGAGGGAATAGGTCGAAAGAGAAGTTAAAAACAACCTTGCCCGCGGAATGATCCCGGAGCACCTCCGGGCTGCTGGTACAGGTGGATGGTTGTCCGCCGATTACGCAGGACAACGGATCGTATACTAAAATTCCGTATTCCTCACCGCAGAATAAATCACGCAGCAGGAGCAGATCGCAGTAGTGTACTTTTTTCAGCTGGGCCATACCTGGTTCCTGTATACGGCAACCGTACGGATTGGTTCACCCGGCTTCCAAGGAGAAAAACAATAAACAAATAGAACATGATCCCGTAATTGGCTTCTCCGAAAATGCCGAATTCGGTGAAGGAATTGATCAGAACTGGGATAAATAGGCTGAAGGCCACCGGTCTCAACCCTTTATCGGGATTAACCGCCATGGCGTGAAGGGTAAACGCAACCTGTAACAATGCAATCAGCAGACCGACAAGCCCCAGGTTCAGCAAAACCTGGATAAAAGTGTTGTGGGTCATTTCCCCGGCATAGGAATTCAGGCTTTCAAAACGGTCCTGGTAGTCAATACGCATAAAACCAAAACCCAGCAGTGGCTCCTTCGGAAAGTTGATCGTGAGCAGGTCGTGCCAGAACGGTATTCGTCCTGTCATATTCATGACTTCCTCCTGATCCCCGGCCTTGATGAAGATCTCACTGATGATAAACGGCACGGAAAGTACCATACATGAAATGACACCCACCTGGAGTTTGGCGTTCCTGCTGTTCAATACATAATATAAGAGGATCATAAACATCCCGATCATGGACGAACGGCTGCCGGTGAGCACCAGCGAATAGATCAGTACCACCATCATCAGTATCACCCATAACTTTTTCCGCACATGCTTTAATTCGGCACAGCACATGGCAAAGCCGGTCACAATAAGCATTCCCAGTTCATTGGGATTTATGATAAAACCGCCCAGCCTGGCCACTTCTCCCCCATGCGTCAACCGGTAAAATTTATCCGGGTTTACGTACATGCCGGCAAGAAATACCGTCAGGATGAGAAAGACAGCAACTGATAATATGCGGCTGATCCGGATCGTACCCGGGTAAACGGAATTGAAGGCGGACAGCGCCTGGATGTAAAAATAACAAAAGGCCAGGCATTCAATATCCATCAGTAATTGCAGTGTGCTTTCTGACATATTGGAGGTCCAGAGCAGGGAAATCAGGCCAAGCAGCAGGTATGCGAGGTAAAACAGAATGGTCAGCGGGAAAGGATAATCAACCCTGAGGGTTTTGTTTTTCAGTAAGATGGACCGCAGCATTAAAAATGATACACCGGTTACCGCAAAGCGGAAACCCATTTTAAGAACCTGGGTGACAACTGCAGATTCGGAAAGCATAAAATAGCTGGTGATTCTGAAAATCATGATCACGGTCAGCCAGAAAATAATCCTGCCGGTGTAGTTCTTTTTGCCTGGAGATTTCGCTGTCGTTTTCATGCGGTACGATAAGCCTGTATCAGCCTGGATGCGATAACCTGCCAGTCAAATTGCTCTTTTACCATTTGGGCAGCCCGTTGACCCATGGGTTTAAGTTCACCGCTGTAGAAAAGATCCTGGCAACGGAAAAAGGCTTCCATGATATGCTGAACATCGTTCACGGTCAGGTGAATGCCGCATTGATAACGGTCCACCAGGGATCCCACATTGGTGGCTGTACTGACCACGCAGGGAATTCCAAGACCGCAGGCTTCCAGCACAGCTGTGGGAGAACCTTCACTCCGGCTGGGATGAAAAAACGCGTGCATGTTGGCAATACGGTTCAGTTTGTCCTGTCCGAAAAGGCTGCCGGTAAACAGTACTTCGGTACCCAGATTCAGCTCATGTGCCTGTTTTTCAAGTTTCACACGGTCGGGACCATCCCCGATCAGCCAGAGTTGCCCGTTCCCATGGTGGCTTTTATATTTGGCAAAAGCAGAGATCAGCATGTCCAGCCCCTTGTAATAACTGTCCAGCCTTCCGCAAAAACCAAAAACAGGTTCAGCCTGAGGCTGCAACTGCCTGTAATCAAACTCCAGGTCCCGGAAATCCTGCCCGTTGGGAATAAGAATTTTATTCGACAGGGGACATACCTGGTCCATATGCGTAAATTCACTCTCCCCAGGAAAATGAACTTTTACAGCGCCCCTCAGCATGATTTTTTCAATTAAGGCAATGTAAATTATTTTCACCCAGCGGTTTTTATGAAGTGCAACCCGGTTAAAGGCGCCATGCGGAGTGTAGATATATGAAATGCCCCGCTTGCGGAGTAAACGGCTGACCAGAAAAAATTCAGGTATCAGTGCACCGTGAATATGAAATACGGTTCCCGGTTCCAACCCGGCAATGGCACGCTTTAGCGCACCACTAAGGAAAAACCGGCCCGATAAGGACTGGAATAATTTGGTCTGGTAAATCCGGGGAGGAAAGTTCTGGTCCAGGTTTCCCGTAATGCCCCACAAGGTTACCTCGTGACCAAGCAAGGTCATGTGTGTGGCATGCTGATGCGCCACCTTGTTGACCCCGTTCATTCGGTCGGGGTTTGCTTTGCCCAGTACCAGGTGGATGATTTTCATTCCTGCTTTTTTTTGGAAAATATTTTCGACCAGTCTTTCCGGAGAGCATAACAGTAACAGCTAAACGAAATGAGCTGGGTAACCAGCAGACCAGCCAGGATACCATAGAGACCCAAAAACCGGATCACGGGATAGGCTGCCACGATGCTGAAGCAGGAACTGATAATGAAGGAGAAAAAAATCTGGCGGGTATTCTCCATGGTGCGGATGGCATAGCGGAGGGGATACCCGATGAATACGATCACGTAGATGATGCAAAAGCCCTGCAGCAGGAACCGGTAATCCAGATATTGATTCCCGTAAAAGGTCTGGATGAGGTACCTGGAAAAAATGGAAATGCAAAACAGAATACCCAGCACGGCCATTCCCATCTGGTAGGTAAAATGCTTCAGATAGCGGAGCATGGCTGAAACTCCTCCGTCCTTCATAATTGCAGCGGCTTTGGCCGGAATGGTGTTTTCCATAGCCAGGAACAGGACATGCGTGACACCGACCAGGTTCTGAGCCATTCTGGTGGCACCTATGGCTACCGGTCCCAGCAGGGCCCCGGAGGCAATAATAAAAAAGTTTCCGGAAAACCACTGCAGGATGGATGTGGCCACCAGCCATTGCGAGAAGTTCCAGTTTTCGCGAATGGCTGCACGCAGGTGCGACCAGTTAAAACGCAGTTGATTCAGGTGAAAGAGGCCGATCAGCGCAGCGTAAAGAAAAAACATGGCCGTCAGCAGCAACACCATGGATGCATCCAGTTTATGAAATAAATTAACGCTGAGCGCACTGGCCAGCAATCCGCAATAAGCTACGGCATCGATCAGCAAAGCGAGATGCATTTCTTTCATGGCAAAATAATAGCGCCTGAAGAAGTCCTGCATGAGGAAGGAAAAAACCACCAGGGGGAAGGATAGGATAATCGAATCTATATTCCATCCTTTCAGGGTATACTTGGCGGCAACCACGCCCAGGAATGCCAGGAAACCTGCACCGGCGGCAAAAATGAGTTGTTGCAGGACCAGGGCCTCCAGGTAGTTTTGTTTTTCATTGCCGTTTTTTTTCGGCCACAGGGTCTGAAGCGGAAGGATGATAAATGGCTGATGAATGCTGCTGGCAATCAGCACGCCCATCCAGGCAATGGAATAGATGCCGAAGCCGTGCACGCCCAACAGCCGGGCAATGACAATGCTGGAAATAAAGTTGAATCCGCTGACCAGCAACTGATCGGCATAAACCACTGCGGAGGAGGAATGCCTCGAAAAAAAGCGCTGGAATGATAGCGTTAAAACCATAAATGCATTTTCTTAAGAAACACCTTCACCTGCGGTCCTAAATCATGATGCCGGTCACGGAACCTGGATGCAGGATGATAACCCGAATAGTTTCTTTTCTCCGTGATGTTGTTCAGGACGTGATACACTTCCGTCAACCGGTATTCTTCCTTGATCAGTTCGGCATTGTTCAACAGGATGTTCCTGGTTGAATTGGCCCTGACCACATAAAGGTTCACATCACTCAGTTTCATCAGCGGAATGGCATCCATGTATTTTCCTGATTCAGGCGTGTCAAAAATAACTACGTCATAATGGTGCCGGAGTTCCTGCAGGATTTCCTTCGTTTTATTTGAGGTCATCAAGGTGCCGATGCCGGCTTTAAGCCTGCCTGCATGAATCATGTCCAGGTTCGGATAGGATGTGATGCTGATGACCTCATGCAGCCCGGTTTGATTCGAGAACACATCCGCTATACCCTGTTCATTGCGCACATGAAAGATATCCTGCATCTTCGGATCATAAGCATTCATGTCCAGCACAATCACCTTCATATCCATGGCGGCAAACTCCTTGGCCAGGTTGGAAGCGATAAAAGTCTTACCCTCCCCTTTAACAGTAGAGGTTACCGTTATAAAGAGATTCTTGCGGGATTCAAACAATAATAAAAGTTTCGTGGTCAGCATGGCAAACTGTTCATGCCGGCCCTCCTCCCGTTTGATACGCTCAATGTTTCCCATGAAAGGAATCGTACTCACTTTTTCAAGCTCTTCCCTGGTGGAAATATCCGATTTGATGAAGGAACGGAGATAGGCCAGTACCGTGCCGCTGATCAGCCCGAGGAATACGGCTAATCCCAGGATCATCCGGGGATGCGGAAAACTCGGTGATCTCGGCATAACGGCTTCCTCCAGGATATGATTAAAGGAAACCTGCACCGAACGTGCGATGATGGCCTCCGTCCGTTTCTCCAGCAGAAAATTGTAAACCTTCTCGTTCAGGAAAAAATTCCTGTTCAACGTCTGTAAATTACTCTCTTTTTCCGGGATCGAACTCATGCCGGCCCTGTTCTCCGCAATGGATGAATTGATTTCCTCCATTTTAATCATCAGCTTTTTTCTGGTATTCAGCACGCTGCCGGCAATATATTTTTTCTGTTCTTCAATGCTGTTGTTCAGTGCGATGATCCGGCTGTCCTCCTCCGTATATTTCAAAAGCAGGTTCGCGCGTTCACGGTAATTCTGGTTCAGCGATGACACCGCCTCTGTGAAAAGAGGATCCATAACTGTCTGGAATTCAGGAGCAGTTTCCGGCAACTCCCTGTTTTTTCTCAGGTATTCATTCATGTTGTCCAGCATCGCCAGATCCATGTTGATCTGCACCTTCTGTATCTCAAGCTGGCCAATGGTTTTCAGCGTGGCATCGGTTTCCTGGGTGAGGTTCACTATACCATGGTCATGCTTGTATTGTTCGATGTCATCCTGTGCCCTCGTCAACTCCTCGGCAACTTTATCGATTTGTGCATTCACAAAATTGACGGTCTGGGAAGCGGCATCTGTCTTGTTCCGGATCCCTTCTTCAATATAAGTTTGAGCGACCGCATTCACCATCCGCAGCGCTTTCTCAGGCACCGCATGCTGATAGTAGATTCTGATAATGCTGATATCCTTGTCTATGGCCTTGACTACATAGTCTTTGGTCATCAGCCTGTTGGCCAGCGCTGTCCGGGAATATATACTGAACTGGAAATTACCGTTGTCCAGGGAATGAGGTTTCCGTTTCAGGAAGGAATCGTCTTTCTTAACCACCAGGTTCAGCTTGCTGTCATATATCTCTTCGCCGAACTTGCCGTCAATCACCTTCATGTTTTCACCGGTACCGTGGATCAGGCGAAATTGATTCCCCCCCCTGAATTCAAGCTGGTAGGTCCGTGAATAAAATGCAGAATCCTTGATCGTATAGGCAACCTGTATGGGAAGGTCATGATAAACTTCCATGGTTTTAAAGTTCCCAACCCGGTAATATTCTACGTTAAAATCCAGTTTGTCCAGCGCCTTTTCAAATAGATAACGGGATTTCAGCACCTCCACTTCCGTTGGAATTTTATTGTTGATTTTGAAAACATCGAAATCCTTATACAGGTTGGTATTGGTCAGGCCCGACTGTGCATCATCTATTTTAATGGAGGCGTTGGCCTGGTATAAAGGGGTGGCCAGGAACAGGAAACGAATGGCCAGAAGGGTGGCCAGCAGGATGCATGCAGCAGGATAATACCATCTTTTTTTCAGGGGCAGCAGGATGCTGCTGAAGTGATCTTTGTTGTTCATGCTTATTTGGTAGCTACGGTAAATATTAAAACAATGGCTGTGATCAGGCTGGCAATGGGAATCAGTTTTGATGTGAACCGGTCCGTGCTCTTTCCGGCAGTGGGAGGAACATACACCACGTCACCGGTCCTGATCATGGCATCTGCAGAAGCCAGGCTGTATACGTTCGTATAGTCCACCAGTATTTCTTTGGGCTGTTCGGTGCCGCGGATGATTTTAATTCTCGTGGTTTTTGCGAAGTCCGTGAATCCTTCTGCTTTTCCGAGCAGGTCGACCAGCTTGATGTTGTCCGAGCTGAAGGCATAACTGCCTGGTTTGCGTACTTCCCCCAGGATGGTTACCTGCTTGTTGATCACGCGGAGGTTGATGACCGGGTGCTGAATGAATTTACTGTAGATTTTTTCCAGGTATAGGGTGCCTTCCCTGACCGTCAGTCCGGCCAGTTTAACCGGGCCAACCTGTGGCAAATTAATTTCCCCCTGCTGATCAACAGCCAGCCATTTGCCATTTTCTTCCAACAGGCTGTATATGCTGTGTACGGAACCTATGCTGATGTCTTCATGCTCCCAGATGCTGACTGTTATTTTATCATCCACGGAAATGGGTCGCTCGTAAAGGGTTTGACTGCTGTCCTCACCGCCTGACCCGGAATATGACTTTTGTGCCGCAGCCGAATCGCTGCGTTGAAAAAGCACATACCTTCCGCAGGAGCTTAAGACAACCAGGAATAACAGAGCCTGCAGGCGCAGGCAGCGGATACGGACAGGCTTGGTATGGACTTCTTTATTTTTCATGATAAGCGGATTGGTCACAGAATCCCCCGAATGGTTTATACTGTTAGATCACTCTTACCGGAAAACTGTAAGTTTTGTTACGGTTTTGATGAAATTCAGCCAAAGGGTAAATGGCCGGCTTTCAGATGGCGCCGAATATCCATCCGGCAGGTCCCGGCTGGATCTTTCCCCGGTACCGTGTCTGGCATGAATGATCCGGGGGGAATTTTTGAAAACAATAGCCTGGGCTTATCCATTCCAGCCTTTTCCGCACTCCTTTTTTTTATACCTTTGCTGCAAATTTTTATCTTTATGTTTATTAAACAACTCTATACGAATTGTCTCGCAGAGGCAGCTTACTATATTGAATCGGAGGGTGAAGCTGCCGTGATCGACCCTATACGGGAAACGGACCCCTACCTGGCACTTGCCGCTGAAAGAAGCGCAAGAATCAAATATGTTTTTGAAACGCACTTTCATGCGGACTTTGTATCCGGTCATATCGACCTCGCCAGGAAGACTGGTGCGTCCATTGTTTACGGTCCTCGGGCCGAAACCGGTTATGAAGTGGTACATGCCTCGGACGGGCAGGAATTTAAAATCGGCAAGCTGACGCTGAAGGTATTGCATACGCCCGGACATACGCTGGAGTCATCCTGTTACCTGCTGTTTGATGAGCACAGCAAGATGCACAGCCTGTTTTCAGGTGATACGCTTTTTGTCGGTGATGTGGGCCGTCCTGATCTGCTGGACGGGGTCATGTCCAAGGAAGAACTCGCGGCCATGATGTTTGAATCCCTGAACACTAAAATTAAAACCTTGCCTGATGAAATCCTGGTGTATCCCGCCCATGGACCGGGTTCTGCATGTGGAAAAAATATCGGTAAGGAGACCTGGAGCACGATCGGGCATCAGAAAAAAACCAATTATGCCCTTATCGAACAGGATAAGGACAGGTTTATCGATTCCCTGATCACCGGGCTGACCCCTCCTCCCATGTATTTCTTCGAAGATGCACGCATCAATAAATCCGGATACGAAGATGTGGATGCTGTGGTAAAACGGAACCGGAAATCCCTTTCCGTCAAAGAGGCGGAGCAGTTGCTGGAAAAGGGGGCCCTCCTGCTTGATACCCGTATAGCCGATGATTATATGACAGCATCTGTCCACGGCTCCCTTAACATCGGGTTGAATGGCAGTTTTGCCGGCTGGGTGGGAACACTCATTCATATAGAGCAACCGTTAGTATTGCTCACTCAACCGGGCAAGGAATATGAAAGCATTCTCCGCCTGGCGAGGGTAGGTTATGAAAATGTGGCCGGTTACCTGGAAGGCGGTATCAAAGCCTGGCAGGAAGCCGGGAAAAGGGTGCAGGCCATCTCTTCGATTGAACCCGGGGACCTGGTTGACATTCAGAAGCATCAGCAAGGACAGATTCTCGATGTCAGGAAGGAAACCGAATACGAAGACGGGCATGTGAAAAATGCAATTAATATTCCGCTCAGCGAATTACAGGCATCGCTTGACTTACTCGACAAACAGACACCCTATTTTGTGCATTGTGCCGGTGGTTACCGCTCGATGGTTGCCTCATCCATCCTGAAAGCTAACGGGTTTACCAATATCACCAACGTCCGGGGCGGTTATTCCTGTTTTCTCGATTGCGGGTTGCCTCTGGAACTGCCTCAAAACGCCGGATAGAATTTTAATGACCCCCGATGTATTCGAAAAAATAATTGCAGGTACCAAACCTGTACTGGTTGATTTTTATGCCGACTGGTGCGAACCCTGCAAATGGCTGGAACCCGTCATGGATGAAGTGAACAGCCTGGTGAAGGACAGGGCTTACACCCTGAAAGTGAATATCGATCAGCACCCGGAATTAAAAACCAGATACGGCATACAGGGCATCCCCGTATTGATCATTTTTAAAGACGGGGAACCGCAATGGCGCATGAACGGTTTTACATACGCCAAAGACCTGAGCCACCGGCTCCTGAGTTATGCTGCAGGATCCTGAGGGATCAGGGTCTTATAAATTTTTCACGGCTGATGATACCGCTTTTATCACCGGAAAGTATCAGGAAATAATGCCCGGAGGGAAGCCCGGAAACCAGGAAGGAAAATTCATTTTCGCCTTCACTCACAGCGCCATGGTACAGTGTTTTAACCAGCCTGCCATTCATGTCGATCACTTCAAACCGGAGTTCCTGCCCGGCCGGGTTAGTAAATTTCAGTACAAACCGCCCGGCAACCGGGTTGGGATAGAGCATTGAAAATTCTGATTTGTCACCGGCCTCGGATATTGCAGCAGCCGTGGTGGATGATAGTTCCGCAATCCATGTTCTTGTAGTGTGATTGGTAAGGCCATATCCTCCCGACATCCAGACGATGCCCGGTTCATTGTATTTCCGCTGGTTTCCGGTATAGTCTCCCCACCGCTCCAGGCCTGTAAGCATATTGACGTATCCGATACCGGCCTTGACCGTGGTAATGGGAGAGTATTGAATACCGTCAAACAGGATGGCTCCCGATCCCGGGAAAACGGAGGAGGAAGACTGCTGCAGACCAATGATGCAGGTATCGCTGCTTGCCGAGACGCCGGCAAAGGAAATATTGGGATAGGCCAGATCCATGGCGGGATCGGCATATACGAAGGTGTTGATAACGGCACCTGGTCCCGGGCTGCTGATGATGCCATGGTAGATGGCGTCATTGCCGGTGACGGTGTCGAGCGTGTTCGCGACAAACTGTATTTTTCCGTTTTCTTCATAAGCACCCAGCACCCGGGCATCGTTTACGGCCAGTTTGTCGGTAAAAGGCTGATCGGCATCAACGGGCATGTGGTAGGAGTTGGTTGCCCTGGCAAAGTCAACCAGTACCTGCTGCCCGGGAGCATTGGCCGTATCCGTCACTGTTACCATAAAAATAGTATCGTTGGAAGGAGAAAAGTTCCGGTTCGATAAAAAAGTCATGGAAGGGCCGTACAACTGGCTTCCACCCTTGGCCGGGCATAAATTACGTATAGGTTCTCCGTTAAACTGGATGTTGTGATGGAGTGTGGCGTTCAGCGTATCCCCGTTGTATCCCCGTGCTTTATTCAGCTGCCAGATGATGGATTCATTGAATCCGGTCTGCCAGCTGGAGTCGTTGTAAAGCAGGTTGCCGGTGATGAAAACTTCCTGCTGGGTCAGGGCCATCATCGGGAAATCGGTCCATAGCGTGTTGTTCAGCGGGTTGCCGGGAAGAGAATAGAAATTCCAGGCTCCCGTGCTGGAGTCGGTTTGCGAAAACCCGACAATCACATGGCTGGTGGAATCCAGGAAACCGTTCAGACATACGAGGATGAAGCGGCCGGCCTGGGGATCATACATGACCTTTGGATCGAACTCCTCGTTCTGGAGCCCAAGCGCTGTCATGATGGTATGCAGGTTAAAGGATCCGTAAACCAGGCCCGTGTTCAGGTTGGTGGACCAGATGGTGGTGTTGGTGACCGAACATACAATGCCGTTATCGGAAATGGCCATGTCGTTGTCGTTGGGTACAAAGAAATTGAAGGAATTGCCGATAAAATTACGGAGCAGGCCCGGTGGCGTGGCCTGGGCGGTCTGTTCCATCCTGGCCAGCTGCCGTTTGGCCCGGTAAAGGGCCGTGAGGCTGTCCTTGATCTGCTGCTTCACCGATTCTTCAATGCCGGCATGAGGTATGGGTAAAATCCTGTATTGAAGGGAAGGGCTCCAGGTGTCCAGCCTGGGATCCAGCACCAGCGTGGCTTTTTTAGGAACGGAATAAACCGAGGTCTGGCTCCCCGTCTGCGCCATGGAGGTTAAGGCAATACAAAGAAGAAGAATAAGCAGAAAATTGGTTTTTTTCATGGTTTCAGAATCATGAATCAAAAGTAATCATTTTTTTAATTCCTGAAACCCGATTTTTGCTTCAGCTGCTGCCTCCATCCAAACCGCGGGCAGATGGTATTTACGTTTTGGATATACCTTTTGCCGCATGGCCGTGATTTTATAAGCGGATCTGACGTCAATGAAGGAGCGATTATAGAATTAATATTACCGGATGAATTCCAAATGATACCTGTTGGATGGATAAAGTCACATTCCCGTGAAAAAATGCTCGAATATTCAGGGTGATAA
>CAYWHE010000023.1:0-29242 GCA_964458125.1 uncultured Flavobacteriaceae bacterium
TCACCGTGTAATTTGGACCATTCACCACCTTTGTACCCTTTGCCCAGATGGCATAGCCAACCGGGCTGTTGGTACATCCGGCCGGCAAAACCACATTGGAGAGTATCCGCGTACTATCAACATCCACCCTCACATCTTCAACACTTTCCGTATTCCCTTACTCCCTTTTTCTGATTCAACAACCAGCACATACATCCCCTTGGGTAGCGTAGCCACATCTATGAGATACGAACTACTTAGTTGATTGAAATGGCTTTCCAAAACTTTCTCACCCAATAAATTATATAACCTTGCCTTGGTTATTTTATCGTTTGTGGTAAACAAGAGCGTATGGCCGGCAGGATTCTGCAGGTACAGTTGTATCGCTTCAGGCTCATGCATACCTGCTGCCGTGCAGTCTATGACGCTGACGTCATCGATGTAATAGTAGGCAATTGGTAAAGGGCTATTATTTAAAAATGAATCAACGGAAGTGGACTGGTCATCTTTAAAATTTCCAATGGTAATAAATTTTTCTCCACCTGTTGCTGTATAATAACCGGAGATTAAAACCCAGTTGACAGAGTCGCTTAAAAAATTCCCCTGCGGGTTTTCAACCTGCGGTGTAAACGGCAGATTCATGTTGCTGGAGTAGTTGTTGGCGCTGTCAACGGATAAATACGCTCCGATATCATCGGAATAATATTTAAGGTTTCCCGCCGAACTGACGTAGAATGAAACAAGGTATTGATGATTTGTTCTGAGGCTGTCAGATAAAATTCCTGTTAGATTCTCCCTATAATTTACTGACCAAGGAGTATGGTAATAAACGCAAAATCCCATATAAGCGATACCAGTGCGAGCTAATTGATAACCAAAGGGATTAAAAGTTGCATCCCACCCTCCCCAAACTGAACTTAAATAATCTGTTGAACAGAGATTAGGTTCAAACCAGGGTGGGCATGGCAAGGTAAAAAACATACCACTATCAAATAGCGCAGACCATGCGGAATAAGTGATAGTATCCTCAAAGCTAGGGTTTATTACAAGGTTCTGACCATTGCTTCGTAAGGTAGTTAACAGAAGTAATGCTAATATGCTGTTTTTCATGGTTCCTATTCTATAAACATGAATTTGCCTGAATCCACCTGCCTGTTTTTAACAACTGTCCGGTAAAAATATAAACCCGCAGCATACCTTGATGAATTTAGAGAAATCTGATTGAAACCGGATGTTAGCTCCATTGATTCAATTTGTTCTCCATTTCTGTTAAAAGTTTCCCAGTTGCCGCTTTCACCATCGGCAAGCCTGATCTGGTAATTCATGTAATCCTTACCGGGATCTGGATAAACCTTTCCCGTATTATAGGGCCTGAACGAAATATTACTTGGAGTGCCTTTTATGCTTCTGAATTCTATTTATATCCACCCTCATAACTTCAACACTTTCCGTATTCCCTTACTCCCTTTTTCTGATTCAACAACCAGCACATACATCCCCTTGGGCAGTATAGCCACATCTATACGATACGAACTTCCTCGTTGATTGAAATGGTTTTCCAGAACTTTCTCACCCAATAAATTATAAAGGGCCGCTTTGGTTAGTTTTTCGTTTGCTGTAAACAAGAGCGTATTGCCTGCAGGATTCTGAAGGTACAGTTGTATCGCTTCAGACTCCTGCATACCTGCTGCCGTGCAGTCAATCAGCGTTACATCATCAAGGTAATAATATGATCCACTTATTGTACCATTTGGAAACTGATACAATTGAATTAAGGAGTCAGGAAAAAAATTAGCAATTGATACGAATTGTTCACCACCCTGAGCCGTAAATGTTCCGGACACCTTTTGCCAATTTATAGTGTCAGATAAAATACTTCCGGACGGATTAACCACCTGGGGAAAAAAAACAAATCCAAGGCAAAAATTTGGTGTATCAACCGAAAAGTATGCACCAATCAGGTCAATTGCCTGGTTTGATTTATCAGCACAACTTACAAAAAACTCTAAATAATATAAATGATTGATTTGAAGCGGAGCAACCAGACGATATGAAATTTTTTCCCTGGCATAATTCCATGAACTCATATAAACACCGAAACCAACATAAGCAATTCCTGTTCGTGCATATTGATTCCCAAAAAAATTATCTGGTACACCTGAATTCGGATAATAGTATAAACTGCTTAAATAATCCGGTGATTGTCCGCAGATCGGTGTGAACCACGGAGGAGCGCCTTCAGGACCGTACAAGTTGGGGTTCAATGAAATAGGTATTGTATCCTCAAAGCTATAATTGCTTATTAAATTCTGACAATTTGAGAATTTAATGCAGCAGAGAAGTGGTAGTAACAGCAATGCTTTCATTTGTAAATTTTCTTTGATTTTAAAAAAGTTTCATTGCCTTACTAGAATAATTTTGCCAGAATCAACTTTTTCTCCATTAGCAAAACTTCTGTAAAAATAAATTCCAGAATTAAGGTTTTGGCCTTCAACTATAACTGAATTTTGATTTTCATTCAACGGGTGACTAAAAACGCATTTTCCAAAGCTGTTAAACAATTCAAATATACCCATTTCAGCACGATGAAGCCGTATTGTATAAGTGAATTTTCCCTGAGAAGGATTCGGATAAACCTTCCCTTTGTTGAATGGTTTAAATGAATATAAAATTGGATTGCTGAATCTGCCTGTGCTGTCATTTAAAAAATCCTCCACTTGCAATGCAAGCATAATCCGAGCTGTATAAACAGAAGTTCCACCTGAAATAGGGTTTTGAATAGAAATGGCCTTTAGCGTTTGGTATTGCTCATAAGTAAACTCATAAATATCCTTGGCCCAGGTAACCAAATAAATTGCATAAACCGTCTGCTCATTTGCTTCACTGGTGTTTTCCGGTGAAATCGAACTTATTAATTGAGCAGTATAAGAAGTGTCATTTAATAAACTATCGCCTGCATTGTTAAAGCTTCCAGCCCCAGATGTGGAATAATTGTGATAAAAATTCTGCAAATCTATATCAAACAAAGTTCCTGCATACATTAATGTAGTATCTCTTTGCAATTGATTGTAAACGGCCAATTTTGAATTGTACTTTTCATCTTCGCTTAAAAGGTTGAAATCTCCATTCTCATTTACTATATTAATAAGGTCTTCTTGATTAAGGACTGGAACAGATAAACATGTCCCTGAATTATTTGATATAAAATTATTATAGGGAGGTTGAGGTGTAAAAGGAGAAATAAAAAAATACCCCGGCCAATCTGGTAATGCATTTGAAATACTATACCAGTCAACCTGAAACAATGGATTAACTCCAATGATATCTTTATAAATGTTTCCTCCGTTTGTCCACTTATTATTATGTGGCTGAGATGGGTCACCTTGATTTCCAATATTTGCATTGGAGAGCCGCACGCCATTATAAGGTTGCTTCATCTCGTTGCAGGAAAGGGTTGTCGGAGGTATAGCCACATCCTGTATATGAATGGCCGTACCAAGTCTTTCGATATTATTGCTTACCAGCGTATTGATTTCACTTCTCTCAATGGATATGCCTCTTAGTGAAAAATTAAAAGCCTGCAGGGGATCGGCTCCATCCTTGGTTATTTTATTCTGCGAAATGGTATGATGACCCCCCCCAATCAGCCTTATACCGTATGAATTCAACCCAAACGGCGGCCCTGAATTCCAGGGATTAACGGAGGTGCCACCAAACCGGATGGTTTGTACAAAGGGAGGCGAGGTATTGAGCGACCGGATCTGAATATCATTCATGTTGGTGGCCTGTATGCCCGTATAGCACATTTGTATCTTATTCGAAATAATCTGCATCAGCGGAGGGTTTGAGTTGGGTGTGTTCACCGTATTCTCTACCAGGATAGCATAGTTACTTATGGCTGTTACTCCGGCACTGAGGTTAAATTCGTTGTTAAAAATGGTAAATGGGCTCTTTACCGTGTTAAGCAGGTACAGGCCTTTGTTAAAATTATCCATCCTGTTGCCATTGAATATAATGGTATTGGCATTTGAATTCCGGAAGATCATGGGCGAAAGAAAATTATACGACGGTGATGCCGGGTTGGTCGTCAGATTGTTAAAATGATTGTTTTCAACGATCAGATCCAGAAAATCAGTGGTAAAAACGGCTCCGGTGCAATCCGAAAAATAATTGATTTCATCCGGCGCGAAGGAGCCTCCGATCTTCACCGTGTAATTTGGACCATTCACCACCTTTGTACCCTTTGCCCAGATGGCATAACCCACCGGGCTGCTGCCCTGGTAGTAGCGGATGTTCTCAAAATGGTTGTTAACGACATTGATGCTGCTGTTGTATGAACGCACTCCGCATTTCAGGTTTTTAAAGTAATTGTCGTAACCTGAACCCAGGGGGCTTACCCTTCCGATATCGATGTTCCCAACTCCATTTACCTCCACGCCAACATCGCTGATGTCATTGGCATGAGGCGGCAGCAAGGTGGCCTGTGTGCCGGGATTGGCCGGCCAGTCTTCACAATCAAACGTCGTATGAAAAAAGTAGCCCGGATGATTGCCCTGAAACGGCTTAACAACAATGGATTTCCAGTTCTTGTTAAAATTGATAGTCACATTTCCTATCTCATACACACCACCGGCATCGCTTATAATGGCTGTTTCCGCATCCTCGATCCGTACAAAGGCGGCCTCCACGATCAGCCTGCTCGTTTGATCGCTGATAAAAATTTTATCCCACATGCGTTCACCGCAGCCATGGATATAAACCTCATCCGTTAAATATAGTTTTTGATTTGGCTCTATGATAATCTGTGCGCAGGGTCCCATTTTAATATCGGCATGTGCAAACCGGAAGTCCTGGTCAACGGTAAAGGTGCCGTTCAGCGATAAGATTCCGCTGTTGCCCGAAGGGCCTCCGTTATAACCCGTTGTGAACGCCAGGTTGCCGCCGTTTCCGGGTGTATAGTAATTTTCATAGATACCACCTGGTCCGCTGTTATTGATTACGTCCGAGGCCGACAGATCTGTGATGTCCAATATACCCCCCGTGTTTGCATTGGTGGTGCCTTCACAACAGGGATAAACCTCAAAGGAGGAACTGGTTGAACAACCAGGGCCATTGGAAACGGTAAATATAACCTGACCGGCAACATTGCCCGGAAAGGTAACCGGTGAAGTCGTGCTGCCGGTACCGCTGGCCAGCAAAACCCCGTTGGAAAGCACCTGCCAGGTATAGGTATAGGGCGCAGGCAATGGATTGGAAACGGCATACACATGGTTGCTTCCGCAACTGTAACACGGACCGGTAATGACAGGTTCATCAAAAGGCATCACCGAAACGTCATCGATAAAATAATAAGCCGTTTGAGCCACCTGCAGATTCAATGTGATCAATACGGTGCAGTAATTAAACTGCACCGGTGTCCGTTGGGTGCCATTGTCTGCATTAAAATTACCAATGGTAATAAACCGCTCTCCGCCCGTCGCCTTGTAATTACCTGAAATCTGAACCCAGTCGCCAAACCCTGGATTAACAATGGTCAGCGCCCTGATCTGCGGCATCTGGTTAATCACAGTGCGGCCCGGTTGTACGACAGGTGCGGCTGTAATTAATGCCCCCAGGCCATCACATGCAAAACTTGAAATTTCTGCCAGGGATACCCAAAAACTGATGGTATAGGTGGTATTGGCAACCATCGGAGCGATCAACTGCTGTTCAATATATTCCCGGTAATCCGGCCCAACGCCAAATGCGCTGCCCGGTGGAATAAAGGCATGTATACCTGCATATCCATTACCTGGCGGGTTAACCAGTGAATGACCCCATTGACAGCCTGCCGGGTTGTTGGGTACCGTTGGCGGTAAACAGGCCGGATCGTTCAGGTAAGAATCGGGAGTGGCAATGCCAACCGGCGCCACGCTTGGGTTGAACCATTGACACAACGTTGACTGACCCAGCAGGGCAGGAGTGGGCGGACATGCCACATAATCCTCAAAACTCCCGTTCTGAACGAGTTCACAACCGGTCTGGTGGTGGCAGATCAGGGCTCCAACCGCAATCAGCCTGACGGCAGGAATGGAATCACCGGGAATGTGCAGGGTGACCAGGTAATAACCGGCCTGCCCAAAGGCATGAGCAGGGGATGCGCCTGTCCCAATGGTGGTATCGTTGCACATAAAAGGCTCATAGCCGTTGCTGGTATCCGCCCCGCAATATTCCCGGAAGTTCCAGATGTAAACCTGGTTGACCGGAAAGCCCGTGGAGGTATTGGTAAATACTACCGATTGCCCGGTTGCCGGGGTGTCAATGCTGGCGGCAAAATCCAGCGATTGTCCAAATGATCTGGCACCTGTCATCAGCAACAGGAGAAGAAAACTAACGGTTAATAACCCTCGCAGGTTCTGCGGGGGGGGGGGCACAAGCTAAGGCCTTTCAGGCCAACCTGCAAATTTTTTTGTTCTGTTTTCATTGAATTTGGTTGTATGGTTAAAAAATGAGTGAAATTCCAAAATAGGAAACAGTGATCCTGAATAGGAAGTGCGTCATGGAATTTATAACAAACTCTGAAATCCTAGGGTAAAGATATACAAATTATCAGGACAATATAAAAAATTTGCCGCAATTTTTCCAGATGTTAACTAAAATACCGCTACTAAAAAGATAAATTACTTTTTATAAAACCTGGTTTTTTGCAGGATGAAAATATTTTTGAATCAAACTGAGCAACGGACCCGTCATAAACGTAGTGCTGAGCGCCATCAGCACCATGATGACAAAAATCCGGGGAGACAGGATACCCATGTCGTAGCCTATATTCAATACCACGAGCTCCATCAGTCCGCGGGTATTCATCAATGCTCCCAAAGACAGGGAATCCTTCCAGTCCAGTCCCATGATGCGTGAAGAGAGAGCGGCTCCGCAGAATTTTCCGAAAACTGCCAGGAAAATTACCAGTAAGCAGGTCAGCCATTGGCTGCCGTGGGTAAGCAAACCGATTTCCGTACGCAGCCCGGTGATGGCAAAAAATATCGGCAGGAGCAACACCACGCTGACATCCTCCAGCTTATCGGTTAAAATTTCCCTGAACCGGAGGTTTGAAGGCATGATGGTGCCGGCCAAAAATGCTCCGAAAAGCGCATGTATGCCGATAAGCTGTGTGCAATACGCCGAAGCAAAAAGGACCACCAGGGCCAGGATGATGACCGTCCTGGAATATTTTCCTTCCAGGTTTTTTTTATGCAGCCGTTCCAGAAGCGGAGCTACCACCTTCAGCATGAGGAGCACAAAAACCACAGACAAGGCCATGGTAAAAATGGCGCCGGCCGGATCCTGGGCTTTGACCAGGCCGATAATCACGGCCAGCAGGCACCAGGCCGTTATGTCATCAATGGCTGCAGTGGTAATGGCAAGAATTCCCAGGTTGGTTTTCGTCAGTTTCCTTTCCTGGATGATGCGGGCCAGGACAGGGAAAGCGGTAATGCTCATGGCAATGCCCATGAACAGGGAAAAGGACAAAAACGGAATTTCAGCAGGGGCAAATGATTCATACAGCATATAAGCCAGCATGACACCAAGAAAATAATTTACGGCAATGGTGGTATGGGAAATAACCAGCGCGTCCCTGGCGCGCATTTTCAGTTTGGCCAGATCCAGTTCCATTCCGACAATAAACATGAATAAGGCAAGCCCGATCTGGCTTAAGAACTGCAGGTTCTGCAAGGATTCAGGAGGAAAAACAAAACGGCTTAGCCCGGGCAGGAAGGCGCCCAGGAGGGAAGGCCCCAATACGATTCCGGAAATGATTTCACCGACCACGGAAGGCTGTCCCGCCAGGCGGAAGAGGTAACCAAATACCCTGGAAAGTCCGACAATGACAATGATTTGCAGTAAAAGTTTGCTCAACGGTTCAGATGCATGTTCCTGAAGTTGACCCAGAAAACCATGATCCTGTGCAGGCAGGCCTGCTGTGTGTTCTGTAAATACGGGTGCCTTCCCATGCCGGGCTTCACCCTGCCTGATAACATACCAGGAAACCAGCAAAAAAACCAGAATGACGGAACTATAAAATATGAAATGCCTGTTCATGAAGAAAACTTTACCCGGAGCGCCTGCAGGTTAACCAGGGACCCTGCAAGTACCTCTTCAGCACCTGGAAAGAATTAACGATTCTACTTCCGCAGAGTCCCATTTACCTTCGATTCCCGGGAGACTCATCACTTCCTTCATGATGACATCCTGCTTACGGCCTTCCTCAAGGGCCATATGATAAGGCATATCACTGAATGTTACCATGGAGTAAAGCGGCATCCATTTACCGGGATGTTTCTCATAGAACCTCGCTTCGATTTTCTTGCGCAACAGGAATTTCGGATCGCCCACCAGGTCGCGCATCTCGATAAAATTCTGCACCGCCAGTTCGGCAATACCGTCTGCAGCTTTTTTACGGGTTTCCTGGTACAGGGGAATCACCCGGCTCCAGTCGTCCTGGTGCTCATCGAGCAGGCGGTTCAGCACCGTGCAGTCTTCGAAGCCGCAGTTCATGCCCTGCCCGAAAAACGGCACGATGGCATGTGCGGCATCACCGATTAGCATAACAGTATCCTTATACGACCATGGAAAGCAACGCACCGTCACCAGCGATCCGGTCGGGTTTGCAAAAAAATCCGCCGCCACGTCGGGTATCAGGGAAGCCGCTTCGGGAAATACGCTCCGGAAAAAATCCCTCACCTCTTTTTCCGTTTTCAGGGAAGAAAAAGAAGGATCCCCTTCGAAAGGGAAAAAGAGCGTACAGGTAAAACTTCCGTCCATATTCGGCAGGGCAATCAGCATATAACCGCCGCGCGGCCAAATGTGCAGGGCATTTTTTTCCATCCGGAAGGCCCCGCCCTCTCCGGCTGGAATGGTCAGTTCCTTATAACCATGTTCCAGGTATTGCTGGGAGTAATTGAAGCGGTCGGTGGCCAGTTGCAGCGCCAGTCGCCCGGCCGAGAAAGCACCATCACTGCCGATGAGCAGCCCGGCCTTTACCTGTGTGACCTGGTGCGTCAGGCCGTTTTCAAAAGTGGCCGTACCGCTTTCAAGGTCGACCTGTGTACAACGTTCGTTAAACAGAATACGTGCCCCGTGTTTTTCAGCCAGATCCATCATCACACAATTGAGACCGCCCCGCGATACGGAATAAATGGCCTGCCCTTCCTTCCCGTATGGCAGGAATGCGCTGCCGCCACCGGGGTTGTGAATCATCCTGCCATTCATCGGGATGGCGACCTTCCGGATATCCTCACCCAGTCCGGCGCCTTCCAACCCTCTCCACCCGCGATCGCTGAGTGCCAGGTTGATAGACTTTCCGGCGCTGATCCTGTTGCTGCGCATGTCCGGCCGGCGTTCATAAATGGTAACCTGGTAACCTCTTTTAGACAGGTAAACGGCCAGCAGCGAACCAACAAGTCCTGCTCCAACCAGTGTGATTGATTTATCTTTTTTTGTATTGGCCATGAGTTGATTTTTCCCCAATGCACAAATGTAAAGTTTTGGTCATAAAAGCCGAATTTAACTTTCGCCTGGAAACAGATTATTGACAAACCGTTTTTCTTCTGCATTTAAAACCAATCCGGTTTTATTGGCAGCTTGTTCGGGAAGAATGTCAGGTTGCCGGAAGTGTTTTGGTTAAATGATCGTAAGTCACTAAAAATCAGCCGGCTATTGATATAAATAAAAAAGGCGGCCTTTCGGCCGCCTGCGCTGTAATTTAATTGTAAACCCCTAAACAATATGAAAAACCACAGCTGAAATCTATAACGCCTGACGTGTCAAATTGTTTTACTGCACCACGACAGATTTTGTACTGACGGCGCTGGCCCCGAAATAGCCAAAGGCATTCCCATGGATATTCGTAGGTACATTGGCCGGATTTTTACCGAAGAAACCTCCGGCATTGGCCGTCTGATAGAGGGCATCGTAAAATTTATAACCGTCCTGGTCGAGGGAATACATTTTCAGCACGATGGCATCATTTTTCTCCACCTTTTGAGCAAAGCTCCAATCCACGGCATGTCCGCCGTCCACGTATTTATCGTTGAAGTAAAACAAATCATTGGGACGTTTCACATTGGAAGCACCGTTCACAAACATGTCAATTTTATAACTGTCACCAGGTCCGGGCAGTTCATAAAAGCTGATAAAAACATAGTATCCTTTTTCACGACCTTCCGAATTATTATCGTCAAAAAATTCAGTTCTGACCGTTTCGATCGTGGTGACCGGTCTCATGGTGGCACTGGATGTCAGTTCTGTACCATCCAGGGTTACTTTCAGGTTATAGGTAACACCCGCCATTCCTTTAAATCCGGTTGAAGGTTCATAATATCCCGGAGCCGTTTCATGAAAAACAGTGGTCATTCCATGATTGTCGGATACCTCCACCAGCGCGTTGGAAATTCCCGCCAGCTGCTGTACCTTAAAATAGGAGTCGCTGCGGGTCAGCCTGACGTAACTCATCCCAACGGTGTCGGCTACCAGGCCTTCCACAACTGGTTTCGATTCACTGACGGGCAGTTTGATGTCCACCACCTTTTCACAACTGCTGAAGGCAATAACAGCAATGGATAGCAGGGCAAAAATTTTTATCTTTTTCATGATACTTGTATGTTTGGATGGATGGGATTAGAATTTAAAATTATAAGTGATGGAGGGAATGATGGTTCCCACAATGGAGGTTTGAACGGCCTCCGTGACCTTCGGATTATCGGCATTCTGGCGGAGCTGAATGGAATAAGGATTCTGCCGGGCGTAAACATTATACAGGGAGAGGTTCCAGCTGGAATGCCATTTTCTTCCGGGTTTTTCTTTTCCTTTCAGGGTAACACTCAGGTCGAGACGGTGGGAAGCCGGCATGCGGTATCCGTTCCGTTCCGTATACACCGGAACAACGATGTCGTTGTAAAGAAAGCCTCCCGAAGGCATGGTAATGGCGTTTCCGCTAGCAAATACCCAGGTTCCGCCTATTTCCCAGCGCCGGCCCAACTGGTAGGTGGTGACTATGTTGACGCTGTGCGGCCTGTCCTGCCTGACCGGGTATGGATTTCCATTGTTGATGCTGTTGATGGTCCGTTCCGAATGCGACCAGGTATAGCTCAGCCATCCGCTTAATTTACCCTTCTGTTTTTTAATCATCAGTTCCACCCCATAAGCTTTCCCGGACCCGGAGAGAATTTCTCTTTCGATATTGTTGTTCAGGAGCAGGTCGGCATTGTCTTTAAAATCAATCTGGTTCTGGAGATTTTTATAATAAGCTTCCACAGAAGCCTCGAACATGTTGTTGCGGAAATTCCGGAAGTATCCGGCCGCCACCTGGTCGGCCACCTGGGGTTTGATGTATTCATCCGATGGGATGTAAATATCAAGCGGAGTACCGCCGGCTGTGTTAGACACCAGGTGCAGGTATTGCAGGGTCCGGTTATACGATACCTTTACCGAACTGTTTTCATTCAGCGTAAAGCGGGCCGACATCCTGGGTTCGAATCCTCCCTGTACATGGTGAATGCGGGTTGAGTTATAATGAACAGTATCCACCACGTTATCCATCTGCCCGTCATAACGGAATACGGTTCCGCCGATGTTCTGCATGAAAGAATAGCGGATTCCGAATTGCACGGACAGCCTGGAAGTAACTTCCATATCATTGCTCAGATACAGCGCGTTTTCGAAGGCATGTTTCTTGTTCGTACTGATATCGTTGACCACTGATTCGTCACTCGTCTTTTCCACCGAACCCGGGTTGATGGTATGGTAGATGGAGTTTATACCGAACCGGAAGGTGTTGGATGTATTCAGATACCAGGTCAGATCGGCTTTCATGCTGAAATCCTTTATTTCAAGTTTACCTTTGTACGAATCGGAGGCACTGAAACTGGTCACGGTATAATCATAGTCGCTGTAAAGCAGGGTAACGTTCGAGAACAGTTTATGACTGATGACATGGTTCCACCGGGTGGTGGCGGTTTTATTTCCCCATGTGATTTTAAAGTCCTTTCCGAATTTAAAGACATCCTGTCCGAAGTAACCGGAAACAAATAGCTTATCCTTATCGCTTAACTTGTAATTCAGTTTTGCATTGAGATCATAGAAGTACACGCGGTTATCACGCAGGGCCTTGTCATTGGCCAGGCGAAGGTATAAATCGGCATAGGTTCTCCGGCCGGAGATAAAGAATGAACTGCGGTCTTTCACGATGGGAGCTTCGATGGTCAGGCGGCTGCTGATGGTACCAAGTCCGCCTTCTGCGCTGAAACGCTTATTGTTGCCTTCTTTCATGCGGATATCCACCAGGGAAGAAAGCCTTCCGCCATATTCGGCAGGAATGCCCCCCTTGTATATTTCCACATCCTTGATGGCATCGGCATTGAAAACCGAAAAGAAACCCAGCAGGTGTGAGGCGTTGTATACCGGTGCTTCGTCTAACTGAATCAGGTTCTGATCCGGGCTGCCGCCCCTGACATTGAATCCGGTGGTACCTTCTCCCCCGCTTTGCACACCCGGCAATAACTGTATGCTTTTCAGCACATCCACTTCGCCCATAAAAGCCGGAATGGTCTTCACGGTTTCCATGTTCAGTTTTTCCGAACTCATTTTTATTCCGGTAACATGCTGGTTTTCCTTTTCTGCGGCAATGACCACCTCCTTCAGTTCAACCTGTGCCTGGTGCAAATCCAGGTTTAATGTCATGCTTTTATCCAGGTGGAGCAGCGTATCCTTTTGTGCATAGCCCAGGTATGAAAACTGGAAGTGATAGGTGCCCGGAGGCAGGGAGACGGAATAAAATCCGTACACATTGCTGGTGGATCCGGTTTTAAGCTCTTTCACATAGACCGGAACCCCGATAAGTTCTTCACCGGTACCGGCATCCTTTATATAGCCGCTTACCGTAACACGTTCATCTGTTCCGGCAAAAACGGTCATAGTAAAATTTAAAACTAAAAGCAGGCAAAAACTAAATTTTTTCATTGGCGTTCAGAGGTTTTTTAAATATTAAAATAAACAGTTACAATACTCTTTTTATTTTTTCATGCTGATTGGAAATCGCGAATGTGACGTTCACGGGTAAGGGTTAGTTACGGATTTTAATAATTTATTTTTCAATTCCTGTCAGCCCTTTTTCCATTTCGGCCGCAAATATGCACCTGTAAATGGCCTTAACAAGGGGTTTCATGAACCGGTTGTTGATTTGGCTGTCCGAATGGTCGGAACGGTATTATGAACCGATACCTTTTCGCTTTCATACCCGGGCGATTAATTATCCGGGTTTTGGTTAAAAGAAAGTGAACTACCCCGCTGCAGGAAACAGGGAACTCATGCTAAGAAATAAACGGAATCAGAATTTTATATTTTAACGATATGGCGTCGAACGTGAAAAATATTTCTTTTACCAAAACCACTGGTTGCTGGCCATTAATAAAAACATGCAGGTTCATCCTGAATTGTAACAACAGGATACATGCATCGGCTATTAACCAATCAGGGAACGAATAAAATGACAGGGTAAAAATTAAAAAGGCCGGATGCCAATAATCTCCCTGGCCAGCCTGACCGTTTCTGAACCACTCACACGGGCTTTTTCACTGCCCATATTCACCACTTTTTTCAGGTAGGCATGATCCGCGGCCATCTCCCTGATTTTTTCCGAAAAAGGTTCCATGAATTTTACCATGTCTTCGGCCAGCTGTTTTTTCAGGTCACCGTACCGTATGGCACAGGTATTATACTGGCCATTAAAATGGGAAACCGTATCGGGGGAGGAAACCAGTTCAAGCAGGGTAAAAATATTTTTAATAGCTTCAGGCTTTTCCTGGTTGGGGACGGTGGGACCGCTGTCGGTTACGGCACGCATGACTTTCTTCCTGATGAGTTCCGGCGTGTCGGCCAGGAAAATGGCATTGTTTTCATTGTCGGACTTGCTCATCTTGCCGCTCCCGTCCAGACCCGGGATTTTAACGAGTTCCGTGCCGTAATTAAAAGCATAGGGTTCCGGGAACAAATCCTGTTTATACATCCGGTTGAAACGGTTGCCGAAGGTACGCGTCATTTCGAGGTGCTGTTCCTGGTCCTTGCCCACGGGCACCTTAACCGCCCGGTGAATGAGGATGTCGGCCGCCATGAGGGTGGGATAGGTCAGCAGGCCGGCATTGATGTTGTCCGGGTGCTGACGGATTTTTTCCTTGAACGAACTCACCCGTTCCAGTTCACCCACATAAGCATTCATGTTCAGCAGGAGGTACAATTCAGCCGTCTCAGGCAGGTCACTTTGAATATACAGGGTGCAGACCTCCGGATCCATTCCGCAGGCCAGGTATTCCACCAGGACCTGCTTCACGCTGGCATGGTGATCACCCGGAACCGGGTGGGTGGTTAAAGAATGGTAGTCGGCAATGAAGAAAAAACAGCGGTAATCATGCTGCATTTTAACAAAATTCCGGATGGCCCCGAAATAATTTCCAAGATGAAGCTTTCCGGTACTCCTGATTCCACTGACTACTGTTTCCATGGGGGTCAAAATTATTAAAAAATGGATTACTTTTGACCCTCCCGAAACCGGCCGGCCCGGTAAAAATTTCATTACAGGAAATGGTACCGCCCGGCTGATTTGCACAAATGGAATTACCAAATTATAAATGAATACCCTTCGTACGATATTAAGCAGGGCATGGCGGATCTTTTTTTTCCTGAACGGATCCATGCTGTTCCTGCTGCTTTTTCCTGTATTTAAACTATTGCTGTCCCGCGAAAAATGGTTCCCCGCGGCTTTCCGGGTGAAACAGGCGCTCGCCAGGATACTCATTTTCACATCGGGTTTGAGCGTTAAAAGATTAGGAACTGCAAAATTAGACGCTCAGAAGGCCTATGTGTTCTGCCCGAATCACACTTCCTTCCTCGATATCGTAGTGAGTTACCTGGTTGTACCGAATTATTTTCACTATATCGGAAAGGCCGAATTGCTGAAAGTACCCTTTTTCAATATTTTTTTTAAAAAGATGAACATCGTGGTTGACCGCAGCAGCATCAGGGCCTCCCACCGGGCTTTCCAGCGTTGCTGTGAGGATATCGACAAACGTATCAGCATTGCCATCTTCCCGGAAGCAACCATTCCGGCCAGCACGCCCGAACTGGGAAATTTTAAAAACGGAGCCTTCAAACTGGCCATTGAAAAACAAATCCCCATTGTACCCATCACCTTCCTGGATAACTGGAAAATATTACCGGATGGCAAAAGCAAAGGCGGGTATGGCGGACCCGGACGTTCACGGGTCTTCGTACATGATCCCATACCCACCACGGGACTTACGGAAAATGATGCGAACGAACTGAAGAAACAGGTATACCAGACCATCCATAAATGCCTCCAGGATCATCGCATCATTGGCGTCAAAAAAATTACGGAAATTTTGATATAAAAGTTTACATTTTATTTTTAATTGTTATCTATGATCCTGATTTAAGATTACCGTTGAACGATTACCCGGTGGAAATCAACCGCTGTAAAACTGCGATTTTCCATCCGGATTGAAATTAATTCAAACCTGGTTTTATCACCCACCACCTTATGGCATACTCTGAAGAACATTTTAAGAACATCATTTCCCATTCCAAGGAATACGGATTTATCTTTCAGTCGAGTGAAATTTATGACGGGCTCAGTGCGGTTTATGATTACGGGCAGCACGGCACGGAGCTGAAACGTAATTTAAGGGAGTTCTGGTGGAAAGCCATGGTGCAGTTTCATGAAAATATTGTCGGCATTGATGCGGCCATTTTTATGCATCCCACCACCTGGAAAGCCTCCGGGCATGTGGATGCCTTTAACGATCCCCTGATCGACAATAAGGATTCCAAAAAAAGATACCGGGCCGACGTGCTGATTGAGGACCATATCGGCAAAATCGAATCAAAAATCGAAAAGGAAATTTCCAAAGCAAGGGAACGTTTCAGTAATGCCTTCCGCGAAGATGAGTTCAGGAGTACCAATGCACGAGTGCTCGAAAACCAGAAGAAAATTGATGAAATTAACCTGCGTTTTAAAAACGCCCTGGAACAAAATAACCTGGAAGAAGTCCGGCAGCTGATTCTTGATCTGGAAATTGTATGTCCGGTCAGCGGTACCCGCAACTGGACGGAAGTGAGGCAATTCAACCTCATGTTCTCCACGCAGGTGGGCAGTGTGAGTGAAGACTCGAACACCATCTACCTGCGCCCGGAAACGGCACAGGGCATTTTTGTCAACTTTTTAAATGTGCAGAAAACCGGGAGGATGAAAATACCCTTTGGCATTGCCCAAACCGGCAAGGCTTTCCGGAATGAAATCGTGGCCCGGCAGTTTATTTTCAGGATGCGGGAATTTGAGCAAATGGAAATGCAGTTTTTCGTGAAACCGGGTACGGAGATGGAATATTATGAATACTGGAAGGAAACCCGGATGAAATGGCACCGGTCACTGGGATTCCCGGCATCGAAGTACCGCTTCCACGATCATATCAAACTGGCCCATTATGCCAATGCGGCCTGCGATATTGAATTTGAATTTCCTTTCGGCTTTAAGGAAATCGAAGGGATACACTCCCGCACCGACTTCGACCTGAAAGCCCATGAGGTTTATTCCGGAAAAAAACTGCAGTATTTCGACAACGACCTGAACCAGCCTTATGTTCCCTACGTGGTGGAAACCTCCATTGGGCTCGACCGGCTTTTCCTGGCTGTGCTGTCGCATGCCTATGAAGAGGAAAAACTGGAGGATGGCAGCAGCAGGGTTGTACTCCGGATCCCGGCTTTCCTGGCGCCTGTCAAAGCGGCTATTCTGCCCCTGGTGAAAAAAGATGGCCTGCCCGAAAAAGCAAGGGAAATTATGGAGTTGCTGAAGACCGACCACATGTGCTTTTACGAAGAAAAGGATGCCATCGGAAAACGTTACCGGAGGCAGGATGCCATCGGCACTCCCTTTTGCATCACCGTTGATCACCAAACGTTGACCGACAGCACCGTGACCCTCCGCTTCCGGGACAGCATGCTGCAGGAGCGTGTTCCAATCCAGAACCTCCCGGCTCTTGTTGAGGAGAAGGTGGGGATGAAAAAGGCACTTTTTATTTCATGAGGACTTCATTACCCGGCTAAAATTCCGGGTGAGGATTTTACCTCAAATCCAATATGATCCCTTAGGGAAGCCAGTTCCAGGAACAGGGCCTGATGGCTGTCCTGGATAAGCTGACCTGAATAATTTATTTATCTTATTATATATCAATATGTTGACGAATTATAATCAATTCGTTTTCATTTCCTCCATATCAAAACCAGGGTAGAGAAAATTTCAACAAACGCAGGGTAAATGCCCGCCGGATTTTTTTGATTCACCATTTAAATTTCGTTACTTTGCGTCCCCTTTAAAAAAGGCCCGAAAAATATGGATTCTCAGGTTAAAATATTCTCCGGTACGGCTTCACGGTATCTCGCTGAACAGATCAGCGAATGTTATGGAAGTCCACTGGGAGAGGTCACCGTTTCGCGCTTCAGCGACGGTGAGTTTTCGCCCAGCTTCGATGAATCCGTGAGGGGTTGCGATGTATTTATCATCCAGTCCAGCTTTGCCCCGACCGACAACCTGTTTGAATTGCTCCTGCTGATTGATGCGGCCAAAAGGGCTTCGGCCCATTATATTACGGCCGTCATCCCCTACTTCGGCTTTGCCCGCTCCGACCGGAAAGACAAACCCAGGGTGGCCATTGCGAGCAAACTGGTGGCCAATCTGTTAAGTGCGGCCGGCGTGACGCGTGTGATGACGATGGATTTGCATGCGCCTCAGATCCAGGGATTTTTTGATGTGCCGGTTGACCACCTTGACCCGTCCACCATCTTCGTTCCATACATTCAAAGCCTTCAATTACCCGACCTGGTGATTGCCGCTCCGGACATGGGCGGGGTTCACCGGGCCAGGACCTATGCCAAATATTTCAATGCCGAAATGGCCATCTGCGACAAGCAGCGCAAACGCGCCAATGAAGTGGAGAGCATGCAGGTCATCGGGGAAGTGGAAGGCAAAAACATTGTACTGGTGGATGACATCATTGATACGGCCGGCACCATCACCATGGCCGCCTCCCTGCTCATGGAACGGGGCGCCCTCAGTGTCAGGGCCTTTTGTACCCATCCGGTATTGTCCGGGCAGGCTTATGACAGGATTGAAAACAGTCCCATCCGGGAATTGATCGTCTGCGATTCCGTGCCCATTAAAAGCAATAAAACAGGCAAAATCAAGGTGCTTTCCACGGCCGAATTATTTGCCAAAGCCATCCGGAAGGTGTATGCATACGAATCCATCAGCCCGCTTTTTATCAAGCCCTGATTCCTTAAAACCTTAATTCAACCTTATAAAAACAATTACAATGAAATCATTAACGATTGCCGGGACCAAAAGAATGGATATGAGCAAGAGCGGCATAAAGAAATTACGCAGCCAGGGAAATGTGCCCTGTGTAATTTACGGAGGAAAGGAAAATGTCCATTTTTCGGCTCCGGTTTTAAATTTCAGGAAACTGGTTTACACGCCTGAAGTGCATACCGTAAACCTGCAGGTTGACGGACAGGAATACAACGCCATAATGCGTGAGATTCAGTTTCACCCTGTTAACGACAGCATCCTGCACATTGATTTTATTGAGTTCAGCAAGGACTCTCCGGTTACCATTGAGGTACCCGTGCATATTTTCGGTAATGCCGAAGGCGTCAAACAGGGCGGCCGCCTGATCACGAAACTACGGAAGGTAAAGATCCAGGCTTTGCCTGCCAATCTGCCCGACCGCATTGATATCAACGTGGATCACCTGTTGATCGGCAGTTCCATCCGCATCAGCGACCTGAAACAGGAAGGCGTCACCTTCCTCGACTCTCCGAACAATATCGTAGTTGGTGTCCGCACCACGCGCCAGGTGGTTGAAGAAACACCGGTCGCAGCTGCCGCTGCACCTGCTGCCGGCGCTGCTGCTCCTGCCGCCGCCGCCGCTGCTCCCGCCGCCGCCAAGGCCCCGGCCGCCAAAAAATAATTGAAGTACCTTGAAATACCTGGTAGCCGGTCTGGGCAATGTGGGAGATGAGTATGTATCCACAAGGCACAATATCGGTTTCAACATTGCAGATGCTCTTGCCCGCTCGGCAGGAGCATTTTTTGTGAACGACAGGCTTGCCTTCCGGACCGAAATAAAACATAAGGGCCGGACCATCATCCTGATCAAACCCACCACCTATATGAACCTCAGCGGAAGGGCCGTAAATTACTGGATGCAGCAGGAAAAAATCAGTCTTGAAAACCTGCTCATCGTCACCGATGATATCGCCCTGCCCTTTGGCATCATCCGGTTGCGGGCAAAAGGCAACCCGGGCGGTCACAACGGTTTGAAAAACATCAGTGAAACCCTTCAAACCGAACAATTTGCCAGGGCCCGTTTCGGAATCGGAAATAATTTCGGCAGGGGAAAACAAATCGATTACGTACTTGGTGGCTGGAGTGAAGAAGAACAAAACCTGCTGCCAGAACGCATTGCCGTAGCGGTGGATTTAATTAAAAGTTTTGCCGCTGCAGGCATTACCCAGACCATGAACAATTTTAACAATAAATAACCTGCCCTTCAGAGGGCCTGACCTATCCACAAAAACCATTTCCATGAAATCAACCTTATGCGCATTCCTGATCCTGCTTGGTATAGCAGGTTCCCTACCGGCACAAACCACGATTTTAATCTCCAACGGCTTTGATAACTACAACGGACTTCCCGCAACGGTGGCCCCGGGCTGGTATTATTCTTATAACGATACCGCTTCCGTGACGAAATCCTTTTACAATACCAGCGGGTATTTCGGCCTGACCAGCCCGGCCTATAAATTCGGATTTGATTCGGTAACCGTCATCTCACCCGCGTTCAGCAATGCCGACAGCCTTGCCTTCTGGATGAAAGGAAACGGCACGGTGAAGGATTCCAATACCTTTGAAGTTTATACCTCGCCTGACAGCCTGGTATGGAACCTGCTGGTCAGCATGGACTCCATCTCCCCTACGGCGGCCAACCTTTCCCTGCCCATTCCCGCCACCGCAACCCACGTCAAATTCTTTTTCAGAAAGTTTGTTCAAGGCTATAATGTCGGATTGGATGACATTTTCATACTCCGGAACGGAGTAGGTATTACAGAAAATATTCAAACGGAAGATATCACCGTTTATCCCTCACCCACGCATGGTGAAATCACCGTTTCCATGCAGGATGCAGCCAGGGCCGAGGTGATGCTGTACGATATGCTGGGTAACCGGGTTACCGGTATTACTCCGTATGCAGGCAACCATCAGAAAATTATGTTAAACCTGGGCGGGCAACATCCCGGATTTTATTTCCTGCGTATCAAAACCGGAAATGGAATTTATACCCGCAGGATTACGCTTGAATAAGGTTCAATGCCTGTTCCCTTTCACAAGCCGGTTAGATGCCGGCTTTTTATTTTTCAGCAGGTGACATCAAAAGGAAAAATTATAGGAAAGGCAACTAACAAAATCAGATGCCGGGTTCCTGACATGAAATTCATGCTGTATCAGGTAACCGGCCTCGACGGCATGTCGCTTGTTAAAACGGTATTCGATACCACCGGTGTAGCGGACATTATCAAATTCATTTCCTTCACGGTTGCTGAGCTGGTAAAACAATTCAACACCTGCGTAAGGGATGATTTTCCTGGTCAGTTCAACTTTCAGGCTCAGTTTGCTGCGGAGGTACCATTCGGGTATGCGTCCGGTCTCGCTTGAATAAAAATCCTTCACTTGCGACTGAATCCGTTCACGCAGGCTGACACTCCAGCGACCTGTCTTGTATTTACCCGACACATCGGCATAAAACCGGTGACGGGTGCTGTAGGATGCATCCAGGTTCCGCTTTTGGATGAAACGGTAAAAGAATCCGGCAGAAAAAAATTTATTCCATTTATGCATCAGACCCAGATCGGAAAACAGGGTACCTGCCTGGGATATATTTTCCGTCATGCGGCATTCTTCGGAAAATAACACGGTGGTGCGGGAAGCGATTTTCTTTTCCAGGTTTACCGATAACCATAACCCGGCATCCCGGTATTGTCCGTAACAGGGCCTGGTCGTGACGAATACAAGGACAAGGAAAAAGGCAGTCCGGATTTTCCAAGGCATGTTTTATTCGTAATAATATATTTTAATCACGGCAGTGTCCCGTAAAAAATCAACTTTTGACACCGTTATTTTATGAATATTCAAACCGGTACGCTTTTTCAGATCATCCATCAGGATGGATTGATTCTCCGGCCTGATGTTATCGATATTTTCATACTGGATAAACTGAACCAGTTCATTTTTCAGCAGCAGGTTACCGTCCAGGGCGAAAATAAATCCGATCACGATCAGGTTAATGATGATGATTTCAAAGTACGTACCCTTGCTGACCGATGTGATGAGTCCGAGGGCAATAACGATAAAAAGATAGGTCATGTCCTTGGTGGAAATATTCTCCGTCCTGTACCTCAACAGGGAAAAGACGGCAAACAATCCAAATGCCGCTCCCATGGAAATATCCACTTTGTTCAACAGGTAGGTCAGGATAAAGATGATGATGTTGAACATGAAAAAAGTAAAGAAGAAATCTTTTTTCTTGTAAATCGGGAAATAAACGAGCCGGATGAGGACGATCATGGAAACCACATCAATGAGCAGCCGGAGAAAAAATTTATCATTCAGTTTGTCAAACAGTTCAATATCCATTTTAATCGAGGGGTTGTTTCAGCAGTTTTTGAACTGCCAGCAGTTTCGTTTTAAAATTATTGATTTTAAGATTTTCCTCCAGCAGGGCCATGCCGAGGCAATATTTACTGATGGAGCCGGGTCGTATGCCGCGGCTCTTCAGGATTCGCAGAAAGGGTGAACGGGTGGAGGCCCGACCCTGTTTCAGTTCAGCAATTACCAGGTGGTGCAGGGATTTTTCCGTTCGCGGATTTTTATACCCGAGACTCACATCCAGCGTCACACGTTCATTTTTTTCATGACTGACGAAGGTGATGCGGGAATAGTTGACCCAAAGGGACGGATGAAACAGTCCCGGCGAAAGGGGTGTGACGGCATTCAACAACGCTGCGGCATCTCCCTGTATGTCCATGGCAATACCCGGAACTTTCACTCTTTCCTTAACGGTCCGGTTTTTATTGTTTTTATACTTCACTTCAAAGAAGCTGATGCCCGAACTCAGGTAGGACCGGTACCGGATTTTAAACCGGTTCATTTTCCGGTTATGATGAAGCAGGTAGAGCATTCTCCGCTCATCATCAAAATAAAGGGTACGGTAGGGATTGATCCGGAAGCGGTTGATTTCAAAAACCCGGTAATGCGGCTTCATTTCATGCAGAATGGCAGGCAGCTTGTCGATATGAAAATAAAACTTGGTATCCATCCTGTCCTGCAGCCCGGCGGCATCCAGTTCACCCAGGCTGATGCTGCCAAATTCATTCAGCATGGCTTCCAGGCTCTTCAACACCTCCTCATGACGGGGATCCTGTAATGAAAGTTCCGGATCCCCAAACTCCTCCAGTGTGGTCATAACCGTTCAGTATTCATACACGTAATTTTTTACGTGGATCAGCTTTCCCGAAGCATCGTAGGTACTTTTCCTGATTTTCATTCCCCTTTTATCATAGATGAACAGCTCTTTTTTCCGGGTGTTTCCGTTCCCGTCGGTCAGTACCTCAGCACTTTTTTCCCCGTTGGCATTATAGGTAAAGAGGGTCTTCTCCACCAGTTTTCCTTTGCCGTCATACACCGCCTCTTCCAGCCTGTCGTTTTCCAGGTTGTATTTGATTTTTACCTGCTTCGTCAGCTCATCTTCCTTATTATAAAAATCTTCCGTCGTGATATCCCTGTTTTTATTGTAGGTCCGGATCACCTTGTTCTTAAACGATCCGTCTTCGGTATAGGAAATTTCTTCCGTCACATTACCTTCCTTGTCAAACCTCATCCGGGACTCGTTCACGTCCGTCATTTTGCCATTTACTTCGCGGGTGGTGGTGACCCTGATGGACTTTACGTTATTTTTTTTAATATCCTTCCTGCTTTGGGCCAGGACAGGAGGACAAAAAAACAACAGGAATAAACCAATAAAAATTATTGTTCTCATGTTAATTTTTAACCATCACCAGATCCGGAACGTCAACGGTGGATTTATTGCTGTTTATGTCAACTGTTTTGCTGACGATTATTTTACCGGATGGTGAAAGCCCGGTGGAATCGTCTGAATAAACAAATACCTTATACGTTCCCTTCCGCAGGTATTGGAATTCATAAGAACCGTCGAAGCTGGTTTTATAATTATCATCATAGGTATTATCGTCCCCGTAAATGATGTAAACGTCTTCTTCGGCTTTGTAATAGGTGGTATCCAGCTGAGGATAATTCCCGTTGTAATCATACACCAGCACTTTGCCCCGAATGGCGGACGTGCCCCCTTCACCCGGTCCCTTTTTGCAGGCGGTGAAGGCGATCAACAACACGGACGGCAGCCCGAATAAAGTAAATTTCATTTTGATGAATGACATCCGTCTGATGATTAAATATAATTTTATTTACTGCCGGATAAAATGCCCGGATGAACTGAAATTTCCGCCTGAACACAGCCGGCAGAGATAAAGGCCTGGAGGCAGATCCTGCAGGTCCAGTTTCCAGATCAGACCGTTTTCGATTATAGGCACGCGCACCTGTTCTCCAAGGCAATTGAATACATCCAGGTGAAAGGATTCGGAAGCAGTCAGTCCTTCAGGAATCAACAGGTTTATTTCCAGGCCGGCGGGATTCGGAAACAACAGTGTTTCCATTTCATGAGTACCGTGGGGTTCATCCATGCCAGAGGTAATATCATATTTAATTACGGCAGCATCCTTTTGTGAAAGGAGCCCCTGGCTGTTTCCTGCCAGATAAAGTGACGAACCTGAAAGGGTTATGGCTTTCGCTCCGTCAGTTGCTGAAGCCGGTCCGTCATACAAGGCATACAGGAACTGGCTTCCCGAAGCACGGTAAGCCACCATGGCAAAATCCTTATTCGGGCTGAAAGCCGTTCCGTTTTCGGACTCGCCAGCCACATAAATATTGCCGGCTGCATCGGTGGTGATGCAGGCAGGCCAATCATCCGTACCCGAACTTCCATCATAGGAAGATGCCCAGAGGAAGTTCCCGGAGTTGTCGTATTTCAGCGTTAAATAATCATAATTCTTGGTCAGCAGAGAGGTGTCGCTGTCGCTGTGCCCGCTTACCAGGACATTTCCATTACCATCCAGGGTGATGCAGGACGCCTTATCATCGTCATTACCGCTGCCGTTATAGGTCCGGAGCCACTGCTGTACACCGGCCTGGTTGTATTTCACCGTAATATAATCGTCAAAGGCCGTTCCGGCAAAACCCGAACCGGTCACATAAACCGAGCCTGAATTGTCCAGCACCATGGCCGCAGCACGGTCGTTCCCGTTACCTGATCCGTTACAGGTCATCACCCACTGCTGGCTTCCCGTAGGGCCGTATTGCAGGGTCAGCATATCATCACCGGAACCGTTCCACGATTTTCCGGTGACTACGGTGTTGCCGTTTCCATCCGTAAGCACCTGTACCGGCCGCTCGTCACCGTTGGCCGGCCCGTTGTAACGGATGGTCCATTGTGAAGCCCCGTTGGCGGCATACTTGATGGTAACGATGTCATCGCTGTCGATGGTATCGGATGGATTGTTGTCGCTGTAACCGGTTACATATACGTTGCTAAAGCCGTCGATGGCGATGGATACCGCTTTGTCGGATTCATTGGCGGTATGATTGTAATACCGCACCCAGGAAGTGTCCAGATTATTGTTTAACCTGATGGTAACAAAGTCGCTGCTGGTACCTGAATTTTTAACAAACCCCGTAACATAAACGTTTCCGGAGCCATCCAGGACCATGGCCGACAATTCGTCCGCATCATGCCGGGAGCCGTCAAAAGTGAAGGTTTTCAGTATATTTCCCCCGCTGTCGTATTTCCGGATCATCAAATTCCGGTTCTGGTCACGCACGTAAGTGTAACCGGCGACAAACACATTCCCGTTCTGATCGGTCTGCAGTGCAAAGGCATTGTCAGAAAAATCACCTTCCCCATTAAAGGTTTTCAGGAAAACGGCCGTTCCGGCCTGATCGTAATGAACCAGCGCCGCATCCTGCTGGGATCCGCTTGAATCCATTTTACCTGCTACAACGGGATCTGCATTATTGTTCAATACGATACTGTAACCGCCGTCCTCCAGGCCGGCATTTCCACCTTCGACCCTGGCCCACTGCTGGGTACCGTTCTGGTCGTATTTGACCGTCACCATATCCAGATTAACGGCGGCGGCTGGATCCACATCGGCCTGGCCCGTGACGTAAACAGTTCCATTGTTGTCCGCAGTTACATCCAGGGCGCCATCAGCGCCGTTTCCGCTTCCGGCATAATAAGACACCCAGGAAAAAGTACCATTTGACGTATATCTGAGAATGACAAAATCATAATTCAGGGCAAAGGAAGGATCGGCATCGCTTTCTCCTGCAACCAGGATATTCCCGGCCGGATCGGCGGCAATGGCCGCAGGCCTGTCGTTACCGTTTCCGCTGCCATTGAAGTTCCGCTGCCAGAGCTGCGTACCGGCATTGCTGTACCCGATTGTCACGATATCATCACCTGCACCGGCATCCCTCCGTCCGGTCACCACCACATCTCCAACAGCAGTCAGCACCAGGGCGGCCGGCCGGTCGTCACCGTTTCCGCCGTCATAAAGTTTCGTCCACAGTGCGGTACCTGCAGGGCCGTATTTCACGGTGATGTAATCGTCATCATTGCCGCTGTCGGACCGGCCGGCGATATAACAATTACCATTGTTGTCCGCTGCAATAGCAACCACTTCATCTTTGGCATTGCCAAATCCGTTTTTCCGGGCCACATACTGGACGGCGCCGGCAGCATCGTATTTAACGGTTGCAAAATCAAGGTTCTCCGTGACGGTCGCGCTGCCGTCACTGCTACCGGTCACGTATACGTTACCCAAACTATCCACGGCCAGGGCTACGGCCTTGTCGTCATGCCAGGCCATTTCGTAATTGTAAGCGACGGCCCACAACAGGTTTCCGTTACCGTCATATTTTACGGTCAGGTAATCGAGGTTGCTTTTATCACTGTCGGTATAACCGGTGGCATAAACGTTTCCGGATGCGTCCACCGCAACGGCCATGGCCTCATCATCCCCGTCATTGCTCCCGTTGATATATCGCATCCACAGGGTATCTCCGTTTGCATCCGTTTTGGCTACCAGGAAATCCCGCTGATGCCCTTCCCGTACCGAATAACCGGCCAGGCAGATGTTACCGGCTGCATCCGCGGCGACGGCATTGTACTTGTCGGAATGGTCACCGCTTCCTTCCACACGCTGCACCCAAACCGGGCTGAGCTGGGCCCTGAGGGCTGTAACCGACAGGATAAAAAATACGGACAGGAGCAAAAATTGTTTTCCGGTTATTCGTACCGGAACAATAAATACATTTAACATAGGCCAGGCTTCACTTAATTTAGTAACGTTTTTTTAAAAATCCGTTAAACTTAGGAAAACTTTTTCAATCGGGAACAAAAGCGGCTCATTTTTTAAAAAATCCATAGAAAACCGGGCGTGCTAAACCCCGCCCCAGGCCATGGGGAATCGAATTTAGTGAACGGCACAGGCTGCATGCCGGGGGAATTCGATAAAGCGTTTAAAGAACCACCAGTTTTCCCTTGAAAATCGCTCCACCGGGAAAGAATATACGGTAAAAATAAAGTCCCGCATCCATTTCCTTCAGGCTGACTTTTCCTGTTTCACCGGTTGTAATCCACTGCTTCCCCAGCACCTGCCCGTTGAGGTCCAAAATCTCCAATCTGCAGGAGGACGGACTCTTAAAATTATGTAAATCAATATAAACCTCCGACCGGGCCGGATTCGGGTAGAGCCTGAGGATACCCTCGGGTGAATCTGTCAATTCGTTCAATCCCAGCGGGGAATACCCAAAACCGGCGAGCTGGCTGCTGAGGTTGCTTCTCCTGATGGCAATAAAATCCTTCAGGCCGGGAATGTTCCCCATGTCATGATCTATATTAAAATCAAAATTCTGGTTGGTAAACTGCTTGTTGGGATCGGCATATACGTAAGGACGAATCACATTGGCCAGGCTGTCCATCACCGGATACAACACCCAGGGACTGAAATCATTTTGCACATACTGGTATACCCGGTCGAGGTAAGCCGTGCGGTAAACGGTGTTATTGATCATGTTATTGACCAGGGGCCTGTTACCGGCAGGAGCGCTGACCCAAAGCAGGTCAAGATTTTTCAGCTGGGTGAGGGTCATGCCCATCTGGAAATTGCCGAATGATTCGTTGACGTCCCAGGTGATCAAATCAAACAAATTGGTGGCTGTATTGTGGTATGCATAATAATTATGACCCGATCCCAGGTAGGAGTCGAGGTTGACAAAAAGATTCAATGCCGCCCAATATTTTATAAAAAGGTCAGTGTTCAGTACCGTTTCGAGGGAATCATGGAACTGTGAAGCGGGCGTGTTGTTGATCTCATCAATCAGGTGGATCAGGTCGGACCAGTCGTTCAGGGTTTCGTTGGTCTTCAGTTCATAGGATGATTCATAAAGCGATTGGGTGGACGATCCTTTCCATTGCAGCGTGCCGTGGGGGTCGCCCTTGAACAGGTTGCCATCCTTGTTCCCGATCACATCGTTCAGAAAAGTCTTGTTCACCTGTTCCACGACGGTGTAAAATCCCCAGTGCGTTCCGTTCACAAACACATCGGCGTAACTGCACCTGGGCGCGGGCGCCCCTTGCCTGCGCAGGAAGTCAAGGGTAAGCTTTTCCCTTAGGAATGTCGGGTCCTTAAAGGCATTGTTCAGGTTCAGCGTCTTCAGGCCGTCATACTTCTGGTTCCGGTACTCGTCAAAGGAAATCTTGAATGATTTTTTTACGCCGGGCATGGAATTAAAGGAAGAATTGCCTTTCAGCCCGACCCCCACCGAATCCATCACCTGGCCGTTGATGCTGACGGTTCCCACCATGGGCTTGTCGAGGCTGTGATAAGCCATGAGGGAATCCCAGAAGGACGGCTGTAAAAATGTAAAGTGAATGGTGTGAATGACGGGGTAGTTAAAAGTGCTGTCTCCATCCTGGTATCCCTGGGCCAGGACCGGTACGCAACAGGGAAACAGGAGGAGGAATAAAACGATGCGCATGAGTTGGTTTTGCGGTCTGACGCCGGAACAGGATACAAGTTTAAGAAAAAAGTAATTAATTTACATCATCTTAGTTTGGCTAGATTCCCAAGCTACCCAAAAGCATCATCGCCATGAAAGAACGCGAATGGAAGACCACTTTCAGTATTTATGACTCCCCCGGTGAGTTAAACCATGCAGACCGTGACCTGCTGGAAGCGGCGGTTAAGGCCTGCGATTCGGCCTGGGCGCCTTATTCAGGCTTCAGGGTGGGAGCGGCGGTGCTGCTTGAAAACGGGCAGGTCGTAACGGGCAGCAACCAGGAAAATGCCGCCTATCCGTCCGGCCTGTGCGCCGAAAGGGTAGCCTTGTTTGCCGCAGGCAGCCGGTTTCCGGGTCATAAGATCCTTGCCATTGCCGTTACCGCCTTAAAGGCGGAATCAGGAACACGGCATCCGGTGACGCCCTGCGGAGCCTGCCGGCAGGTGATGCTGGAATATGAACAAAGATACGGTAGTGACATCCGCCTGATCATGTTGCCGGATCACCACAGCATACTCATCAGCGGGAGCGCAAAGAACCTCATGCCATTGGCTTTTAATGCGGAGAGTATGTAATAAGGGAATAAGCCTGGTGCCCTTGTTGCATCCCTGCACACCCCATAACCACCGGCCATTGCCCCTCTCCCGGCCATTGCGTCAATTTTCTTTTGCCTGCCGCCGCCGATGTGGCGATGCCGCCGAGGCCGCTGCGTTTTTTTTTGCCAACAGGAGCTGGCAAATAATTTTTTTCCACTGATGGGGGTTATCTAAAAGCGCAAACCACTTCACAGGCCGACATCCCGCTCAATGAGAATGGAACCTTTCACTGCCGCGCGCATGTTGCGCGTGCCGCTTTTGGCAGAATTATTCGTTCAGGATAATCATCTTCCTACTCACTCTTATATTA
>CAYWHE010000024.1:0-29139 GCA_964458125.1 uncultured Flavobacteriaceae bacterium
CCCGGATGGACTTGGTAATGTCGGAAATACCACGACGGCCATGGATAATCAATGGCTGAATTTGCCTGCGGGATGCACAGGAAACAATACTTTTTCTGATCACTCCAATTTATTCACTGGATTCACTAATTTCTTTGTCAAAAATTCAACTTCCTATGTTCCATTAAATAATGACAATGCAGCTGGTGGAAATTGTACTTACATAATAATTTCACCATCCGTTACTTTTCCTCTTTGCAGTGAAACAGGGGGTGGAGATCAGGCGGCACTACGGAATGCCATTGCCACCGACTCCTTGTATAACGATCCAGGTTTTGAAAATTACCGTTGGCTAAGCAAGAATTATTTTATAAAGGATATTAATGCCGACACCGTAAGCATTACCAATCCGCTCTGGCAATGGCAGTACGACAGTTTATTACAGGAAAACATAGGCTACCTGAGCTTGCTGGCTGATTCGATTGCCCGCATTCAGCCCGGTGACAGCATGGCCATTGATCATTTTGAAAGCACCTTGAATTCATTTTCCACCTCCAATTTACTGGAACAAAACCTGAAAAAGGTTTTAATCATTTACCTTCATGGAAAACATGATGGCTTGCGCAATTTAAATGCAGCAGATATTGATACGTTGAGGAATTTTTCCATGCGTTGTGTCATCACGGATGGGCCCGCCGTTTACACAGCACAGATTTTACTTACAGACATTGACTCGTCCATTCATTTTTCCATTGGATGCAATCAGGGTTATTCCCCCGGTTATTATCGCAACGGCATCCATCAGGAAAAAACAAATTCCATTTATCCGAATCCTGCACTGGATGAAATTTTTATTCCCAGATCGATCGCGGAAAAGGCAGAAAAGTTAGAATTATATAATTTATTTGGTCAGTTGGTTTGCCGGTTTTTTGTTTCTGTCAATCATGTATTTAATGAAATTTCCTTGAATGGCCTTTCAGGAGGAGTTTATTATTATGCCATAAAGGCAAACAATAATCAAATCCTGGATTCCGGCAAGTTCACAAAATTAAAATAAGCCATTATAGACATGTTTAAAACTGGGAAAATCATACTGGCTTTTTGGCTGTTTTATACAACTGCAAAGGCACAATTAATAGAAAGCAATTGGGTATTTGGTGACAGCCTCCAGATTTCATTTTATCCAAATCCAGTCGTTTCTACAGGAAGAGGGCTATTTGGATCGTCAGGTAAACCAAGCGCATCCATATCTGACAAAAATGGCAATCTTTTGTTTTATGTAGGAAGTTTGGATAATGTCCCCTTTACTAACCCCAGTTATCGAATATGGGACTCCAATAATAATTTATTTTTAAATGGAGACAGCATTTTGGGGTATTCTGGTAGCTACCAGGGGTGTATTATTGTTCCATTCGCACTGGATTCAAATAAGTACTTTATATTAACAATGGAACTCATACAAGGTGTTGGCTGCCAGCTTTACAAATCTATTCTTGACCTTCAGGCAAATATGGGAAACGGGGCAGTAACAAGTAAAAATGTGAAAGTGAGCGACTCCATTTTTCATATACCAGTTTGGACAATCAAACATGGAAATGGCCGGGACTGGTGGGTACTGCTGCATACCATGCCCGGAAACGGGTTTGTTAGGTACCTCCTTTCAAACGACAGCCTTTCTTATTTCGGCCATCAATATATCGGAAATAATACCAACGGGTATGTTTTAATGCGAATGAACAGTAACCGGTATGGGAATAAACTTGCTCTGTCCTGCGGTACCGGCGTACTGGATTTATTTGACTTTGACCGATGCTCGGGACTGCTCAGCAATTGGATATCGCTTGCCGATCCGCCTTATAATACCAATTGGAGTTATTATGGTACGGCATTTTCGGAGGATAATACAAAGTTATACGTGACAAAACGAAAAACTACCGCCAATTCATACGTTGATTCTCTTTTTCAATTTGATTTAAGTGTCTCCAACATACCGTCCACCCGAACCCTGATCTTTTCAACGGACTCATTGGAATCCCTGGGTGACCTCCTTTTAGGTATTGATGGAAAGATATATGTTGCAAATATGGGCTACTTTAGTAACTTCAACAACTTTGACAGCCTGAATATGCACATGGGTGTTATCGAATATCCGAACAATGCCGGAACAGCCTGTAATTTTTCACCTTACAGCTTTTACCTCGGCGGTCGCAGGAGTTTCGGCTGTTTGCCCCTAATGCCCAATTATGAACTCGGTCCGTTCATTGGCAGCGGTTGCGACAGCCTGACCTCGGCGGCAGAAACCGAACCGTTAAAATGTTCAGCTTTCATCTATCCCAACCCGGCCGCTTCCTGCTTTTCCGTTTGTTCTGAGATACCTTTCTCCAGTCCCGCATGGATTTCCGTTACGGATTTAAACGGAGCAGAACATTTCCGGGAGAGGATTCCTTCACAGCAACATGAAATCACCTTAGATGCCTCTGCCTTGCGTCCCGGTATATATGTGATTGAGATTTTCAGTAATTCTTCATTAATAAAAACTCAAAAACTTGTCGTCATTCACGGATCCCGTTAACCTGATAAATAAAGTCAGGGTACCTCCGTTCATTTTCAACATGAACATCATTCCAGCAGGTACCGGTCAACCATTTGATCTTTTGCAACAGCGGTTTGCACGCAACAAATAAAAACATATTTTTGCAAGGGATTCCGGCTGCTATTCCATGAATAAAAAGGTCAGGTTCTTACTGAATTCATTGCGACAAGTCCTTTCCCGGAATGTCGAGTTACTGTGCTGGATCACTGCATTGTTTTTACTTGTATGTATGAACCCCCTTCATCCTCATTTTTCCCTGTGCCCCCTATACCGGCTGGGATTTTCCTTTTGTCCGGGTTGCGGACTTGGACACAGCATTTCCTTTCTCCTGCACGGCGACCTGCAGGCTTCTTTCCATGCCCATCCGCTTGGAGGGTTTGCACTGCCGATCCTCGTCCACCGGATAATCACCCTGCTGCCTTTCCGTATGATACATAGCTCCTCACCTTGCCAATAAACCTCCACGCCATGTCACAAAACCTGCTCATGAATATCCCCGGCCTGGAACCGGAAGAAATGCTCTTTCTTCAGAACTTCATGAACGACCTGAATGAAGACCAGAAAAAAAATTTCATCATGCTGTATAACGGCAAACGAAAGGACCCCCAGACACTCCTGATCATGGCCCTGATCGGTTTTCTTGGAGTAGCCGGCATCCAGCGCTTCATGGTCAACCAGGTGGGGATGGGCATTCTTTTTTTCCTCACGGGCGGATTATGCCTGATCGGCACCATCATCGATGTGGTCAACCATAAAAAACTGGCGCTGGAGTTCAACCAGAAAACGGCCATCGAGACGGCGGCCATGGTTAAAATGCTGTAAACGGTTACAAACCGATCCTGTAAATCTTTCCTGTCGGGCTTTTCGGGCCGAAAAGGGTTTGCGTAACGAGGTAAATCTCCCCGTCTTCATCCATTCCCATGCTGTTTATTTTGCAGCCTGCATCATTGTTCCTGTGGCCGTCAAGCAGGATGTTCACGGGAATCCAGTTCCCTTCCCGGTCCTGGCGTAATGCGAACAGCTTTCCCGACCAGTCGGCGAAAAAGTAATACCCGTGCAGGGAAGGATAAGCCTTTCCGCGGTACATGTAACCGCCTGTCACGCTGATGCCGGTGCCATGGTCATATTCGTATATGGGAAGCGTTAATCCGGTCCGGTCGCAACCGGAGGAGGGGTTGAAACAATGGTTTCCTTCCATGATTCTCCAGCCGAAGTTGCCTCCCTTTTCGATGATATTGACCTCTTCGTATTTATTCTGGCCCACATCTCCGCAAAACAGGCGGCCGGTGACACGGTCGAATGAAAAACGCCACGGGTTGCGCAGCCCGTAGGCCCAAATTTCAGGTTTGGCATCCCGGCCCGTAAAGGGATTATCCGGAGGGATTTCATAGGGCGTTTTGCCGTTCACGTCAATCCGCAGGATCTTACCGAGCAGGGTTTCCAGGTTCTGGCCGTTGCCGGTGGTTCCATGTTCGTCATTGGCGCCGCCTCCGTCACCAACTGCAATATAGAGGAAGCCATCCGGGCCGAATGCCAGTTGTCCACCGTTGTGGTTGGATTCCGGTTCCGCGATTACCATCAGCATGCGTTCGGCCAGCTCGGCCACATCCGGGTTGGCGGCAGAAACCCGATATTCGGCCACTACGCTGGTATGATCAGTTCCCTTATCGCTGACGGGGGCGCTGTAATACACGAAAAAACGCCCGTTGCTCCGGTACCCGGGATGAAAGGCCAGGCCCAGCAGCCCCTTCTCACTGTAAGCAGGATTCAGAGCACCGATTTTGGAAGAAAGATCGAGAAAAGGCCGGGGCAGCAGGATGCCGTTTTTAATAATTCGTATACGGCCCTGCTGTTCCTGGATAAACAACCTGCGGCTGCCGTCGGCCGGGGCATCCATCCCCACCGGACTGGTAAGGCCCTTTCCTGCAAGAGTCAGTTTGAGCTGTAAAACCGGTTCAGGTGCGGGATGAGGAACTCCCGAAGCGAATAAGGCAAGCAGCAAAACCACTCCCGGGTATAAAAATAGCTTATGGTTCATGTTTATATGAATAGAAGGGTAAATATAAAGTAAAAAACAGAAAACCGGGCCCGGAATTTAATGCCAACGGAGGTATATGTCCCGGTTTTTTTTTACATTTGTACGAAATTCAATCCTATCAAATTTAACTCCTAATGAAAAAAATTTATTTCGCTGGCCTGCTGCTCATGGCAGGACTTACCTTAAACGCCCAGGGACTTGTACCGGTATTGACGGAAACGTATAAGTTGAATAAACCTGGCTCCCAGAACAGCATTCAAACCGTTGACACCCTGACCCAGTACCTGGATCGCGCTTCTGCAGCCACGATTTATTCTTCCACGGACGGAGGTTACGTATTTGGGACCAGTTATTTTTATGACACCACTTCCCAGTCTTTTTTCCCCATTACGGATGAAACAGGTATTCATTACGATGCCGTAGCTAATGCCTCCGTCACCGAACTTTTGTTCTGGGCAGGCAAAGGAATCATCAACGGAACGGCTGAAAACATCACCGGAAACGTCTACGATGTTGGCAGCGACAGCATGCCGGTAAACCTGATCAGCACCTCATCCATCAGCATGAATGATGTCCAGGCGTCCACCACGCTGGCGTTTACCTCCATCCTGATCAGCCCCCCTGCCAATACGGCCGGTAACCCGTTCTTTGTTTCCATCGGCTATGCCGGCGTGGATGATACGCTGGGAATTGTTTCCAGCAGTTCGGCCAACGGTGACGGACTGGGTGAAAAGCGTGTCCGTCAGCTGGCCAACACGACTTTTGGCGGCGGATGGAAACGCATGGGTGATTTGTACAACTTCCTCGACCTGGATGTATTCATCATTCCCATCGTGGACATTGTAGCAGGCATTGACGCTTCCTTCCAAATCCATGCAGGTACCCTCAAGCCTGTTTATCCTTCTCCAGCCACCCAGTCCATTCATCTCGATTTTACGTTGAATGCGCAATCAGATATCTCCTGTAAACTCTTCGACCTTCAGGGAAAAACCCTGTATGAGATGAAAAAGGAAAGCAGGCAGACCGGTCATTATGTCGAAACCATTGACGTATCGAAACTTGCATCAGGCAAATATTACCTGACGTTTGTTTCCAACGGTTCCCCCGTTACCCAGAAGGTGGTAATTGCCAGGTAAGCGAAATCATTCCACCTGTCTTCCGGTATATTATTCCGGGTTACCAGAGCAATTGTTATCCTTCCATTGCAGGCCCCGGTAAGGATCATCGCAGGCGGTTGAATAAAATGGCATCCGAATCAAACACTTTCGAAAACAAATAATTTACCGGCAACCTGAATTAAAAAGCATCCTGTATCAAGGATGCTTTTTTTATGGATGATCCGTGTTCCTTCACCCGTGGAGATCAGAATTATTCCCTATGAACTGAAATTCCGGCATCCTTTCCGGATTGCGCTGGGCATGCGGTATGCCACACCCGTGGTATTTGTCGCCCTCAGGCAGGGAGCATGGACGGGGTACGGAGAAGCCGCACTGCCGCCTTACCTGCCGGATACACAGGAAAGCGTCCTGAATTTTTTCAGCCTGGTAAAACCAACCGGCCTGACCATGCCTGCGGATTTTGAAAAACTGTTGACGTATGTTCAATCACTGGCACCCGGTAATTTTCCGGCCAAAGCAGCGCTGGACATGGCCCTTCATGACCTGTTCGGAAAGCTGACCGGGCAGCCCGTTTACCGGCTCTGGCTGGCAGGCTCTCCCCTGACTCCCCTGAATTCATTCACCATCGCAATGGATACGCCGGATGTAACGGCCCTGAAAATAAAGGAAGCAAAGGAATTCAGGCTCCTGAAGGTTAAACTGGGTGGACCACATGATAATCTCATCATCAGAACCATAAGGGAGCTGACCGATAAAAAGCTGGGGGTGGATGCCAACCAGGGTTGGACGGATGAATATTTTGCCCTCGACATGATTCAGTGGCTTGCCGAACAGCAGGTGGTATTTGTGGAACAGCCCTTACCCAAACACGAGAAGAAGAAACAGGCCTGGTTACGCAGCCGTAGCCCCCTGCCATTGATCGGAGATGAGTCGGTGCAGGGCTTTGATGATCTTTCCGGCGCCCCGGATTTGTTTCATGGCATCAACATCAAACTGATGAAATGCGGGGGGCTGCGGGAGGCTTACCGCATGATTCAGCAGGCAAAAAAAGATGACCTGAAAATCCTCATTGGCTGCATGTCTGAAAGTTCATGCGGAATCGGGGCGGCAGCGCAGTTGTCGCCATTCGCCGACTGGACCGACCTGGACGGCCCCCAGTTGATCAGCAACGATCCGTTTACCGGTATTTCCTGTGAGGATGGGAGACTTCAACTCTCCGAAGCTTTTGGAACAGGGGTTAAGCCGGTCGATAACGGTTTCTTTGGGTTGAAGGAAATCAGGCCGTAAGCGGTTCCTTCCGAAGCATCTTTTGCATCAGTTGAACATCCAGCAACTTTCCAAATTTATTGCCGACTTCCCGCATTATTCCGATGGAATTAAAACCGAACCATTCATGCAGGTGAATGCTGTTTCTGTTTTCCGTGGTGATCCGTGAAATGATGGTATGAAGACCGGTCTTTTCACCCTCCGCCAGGATCACTTCCATTAATTTCCGCCCGATACCTTTTCCCCTGTGCCCGTGATGCACGTATACTGAAAGCTCCACCGTGCCGTCATATGCGCAGCGGTCACTCCAGCGGCTCAGGGAGGCCCAGCCCACCACCTGGCCAGTAATGACAGCCACCATTACAGGATGATTTTCATCATGGCTTTTAAACCATGCCGCCTGCTCCTCCACCATCTTGGGCTCCGTGTCAAAGGTGGCCGTGGTATGGGATATGGCTTCATTATAAATTGCCGTAATTTCAGGCAGATCAGCAAGGACTGCAGGGCGAATGGAAATCATATCATGTTTTTTAGCGGGTTTACATTGAAGTGCCTTAAATTAACAGAACTCATGGAACCGGTGCAAGGAGCATGGCCGGTCACAGACATTCCCTGAGACCTAATTATGCCGACCAGCCGGGACGGCGGAAACAATTTCATCTCTTGGACTGTTTTTCAAACCGGCCGGAAAATTCAGCAGTAAAATTATAAAAGTTTTCTTCACCGTCACTGACTTTACTTTTCGCACATGCTTTCCCCTGCAACTTAAAAAGCTGAAACGACTGCTGATTTCATTTACCTGAAATTGCATTTAAATCATTTGCCGGAAATATTACTTATCTTGTGATAATCCTGAATACCATAAAAAATAAATGAAATGAAAAAAAAATTCCCGACTTCCGCTCTTACCCTGATCACGTATCTGTTTCTTCTGACTCCCGTCTTAAAGGCAGGCGGTATCGGACCGCTTTGGTCAAAAGATCTGAAATCAACCGTCACCTGGCAAAAAATTACCACCTATGGCCAGCTCCTGGCCTGTTCCGGCAAAGGCCTTGCTGGACTGAATCCACAGTCTGGTGAGGAATTGTGGAACCTGGAGGAACTGAAAAACAGCCCGGAGTCCTCCTATGAGCAAATTCCGAATTCTCCTTTTATTTCCCTTTCCTCCGCTTCCGGGCGCAATAGTTTTTTCATCGTTGATCCACTGGCGGGAAAAATCCTGTTCAGTGCCCAGGCCGCTGGTCTGGAAAAAATCACCGATAAATTTTTTCTTTATCAGAACGGTAAGATACTGGTAACCGGCACTTCCGTTTCCGGAAAATCAACCGACCTGGTCATGGTGGATATGGCCACCGGCAATAAGTTATGGTCTAAAACCGGTGAGTACAGCTTTACCACCGGGGCAAAGGACCTGGGTAATGATGAAGTGCTGATAACCTCTGCATTTTTCGCCTCCAAAATCAACGCCTCAACCGGTGTTGAGATCTGGAAAACAGCCATTGATCCGAAAACAGCGGGCCTGTCGAACCTGCTTGGCAAACTCGAAGGCTTTGCATCCAAACAGGTCAGCAAGGAAGAAATAATGGCCCAGTTAATCGTACCTTCCATGAAACCGGACCTGTTTTTAATTGCTGCACAGAAAAAAAATGAATCAACTAAAATTGATTCCAAGGGAAATAAATCCACCAGCATATCCTTCAGCTCTGTTTACATGGCCTTTGACCTGGCTACCGGGAAACACGTATGGCCGGCGGTGGTCGAAATGCAGCAGCCGCTTGGCGTCAGCTATCCGGTGAATGAAGGACTTCTGGTCAGTTCAGGCAACAGCGGCCAGATTAATATGCTGCAGTACGGAAACGGAAGCCGTCTGCTTGGTAAAAAAGGAGGAGGACTCAGTACGAAAGGCCCTGCTGCCGGAATGGTTACCCTGAACGATGGAAGGATACTGGTTGTCAGCGATAACGGCAGCAACAGCAGCCTCACTGTCCTGGATCCGAAGAGCGGACAGTTTACGTTTGAGAAAGCGGTCAAAATAAAAGGCCTGGTATCGTATACGGAACTGTTACCCGGTGGAGTGCTGGTCGGAACCAATGAAGAAGTGAATTTGCTCCATACGGGAACCGGAGAGTGGTATTTTGAAAATGCCGTAACGGGTGGAGCCGGACTCATAGCCGGCAATGAGGAGAAAATCTACCTGTTTAATTCCAGGGACGGACTCCTGTACCAACTGGATGTCCGTGGAACTGCATTAAAACCCCTGAGTACGGTTCCGCTTAAATTCCAGGGCAAGGAAGAACCTGCTGCCCTGGAGATTAATACCAGTGGCATTCTGCTGACCTCGGACCAGAACCTGGCCATGTTTGACCTGAACGGCACCATGAAATTCAACAACTATTTCCCGGCTCCGGGCCTTTCCGGATTCAAAAAAGCCCTGTTGATCGCCTCTGCCGTGCGTGCGGCCTATAACACGGCCGTACTTGCCACCTACTCAACCGCCATTGGAGCCACCTCCATGTCCATCCAGGTAAAGGATTCCCAGTCGAAACTGGCAAAAGACGTCACCGGAGGGGTTGGAAAAATGCTGGGCGAAGCATCACTGACCGGTGCAAAATACACCATGGCCTACATCAGGATGGCACAGCAGCGGTTTACAGCAACCACCCAAACCCGGGATTATGTCCTGGTAATGACGGCGCTTTCAAAAAAAGATATTCAGCTGGTTCAGGTGAGTAAATCCACCGGGCAGGTCATGAATACCATTTCCATCGGAAAGGATAAAGATCCTGTGTATGATGTTGACCTGGTGGAAGGAAAACTGTATTACATGAAAAGTCCGTCAATTATGGAATGTTACCAGTTTTAACCGGCCCTGCCCCGATAAAAGCATTTTCCGGTTAAACGATGCCGGATCGTAACCGGATCGGATTACCGTTTTTTCCGGTTTCCCGGCCCGAACCCGGACCTCTTGCAGCCGGATTCCTGCCTGCGGCCGAAAGCCAGTCAACGTTTTAATCCCTGTTGCCGGAGGAGATATAGCCGGAAAACAGAAGTGGACAATCCGTTCATCCACCGGCTTAAAAACCGAATGGGAATCTAAGGAATATCCCCGTAAAAAACATCCTTTTTTTATGCACAAAACATCTGGTGAAATGTGCAAAAAAAACCTTCGCTTAACGGATAATAAACCGTACCTTTGCACGTATATGAAGACGGGTATTTTCTAAATACCATTACCCCTAATAAGTTGCTGATTAAAAGCCTTTTAGAAGTGCTTTTCGCAGGATTATCCGCCGGCAGCCAATCAGGTTAAAAAGTACGCATAATTCTGAACCCCAACATGAGCGAAAGCATTGCAGAAAAAGTGAGAAAAAATGATTATTCGGCCGACAGCATCCAGGTGCTGGAAGGACTGGAAGCGGTCCGGAAAAGACCGGCCATGTACATTGGTGATATCGGCATTAAAGGCCTTCATCACCTGGTCTACGAGGTGGTTGATAATTCCATTGACGAAGCGCTGGCCGGGTACTGCCGGAATATTGATGTTTTTATAAACGAGGATAATTCCATCACCGTCAGGGATGACGGTCGCGGCATTCCGGTGGATATGCACCAGAAGGAACAGCGCTCCGCCCTCGAAGTGGTGATGACCGTGCTGCATGCGGGCGGAAAATTTGATAAGGATTCCTACAAGGTTTCCGGCGGTTTGCATGGCGTGGGGGTTTCCTGCGTGAACGCATTATCCTCCCACCTCCGCGTGGAAGTGAACCGGAATGGCAAATCCTATGAACAGGAATATGCTATCGGCAAACCCTTGTATGCCGTGAGGGAAACAGGAAACACCCAGCTGACAGGGACGATAGTCACGTTTAAACCGGATGCCTCCATTTTTATTGCTACGGTTTATCAATACGATACCCTGGCTTCCCGGCTTCGCGAACTGGCTTACCTGAACAAGGGCATACACCTGAACATCACCGACCTGCGTGAAAAAGATGCCGACAACAACCCCATTAACCAGGATAAATTTTACAGCGATCGCGGTTTGAAGGAATTTGTCGAATACCTCGATGCTACCCGGGAAAAACTGATTGAGGAGCCCATATACATGGAAGGTGACCGGAACAGCATTCCGGTAGAAGTGGCCATGCAGTATAATTCATCCTTTAACGAAAATGTTCACTCTTACGTGAACAACATCAACACCCATGAAGGCGGCACACACCTGGCCGGCTTTCGCAGGGCGTTAACACGAACGCTGAAAAATTATGCCGACAAATCCGGCATGCTCGAAAAATTAAAATTCGACATCAACGGCGATGACTTCCGGGAAGGCCTGACAGCCGTAATTTCGGTGAAGGTCCAGGAACCCCAGTTTGAAGGTCAGACCAAAACCAAACTGGGCAATAACGAAGTCATGGGCGCTGTTGATCAGGCCGTCAGCGACATGCTCAGCAATTACCTCGAAGAGCATCCCCGTGAAGCCAGGACCATCGTGCAGAAAGTGATCCTGGCCGCCACCGCCCGGCATGCCGCCCGTAAGGCAAGGGAACTGGTTCAACGGAAAAACGTGCTGACCGGATCCGGACTTCCCGGAAAATTATCCGATTGTTCCGAACGTGATCCGGAAGCCTGCGAGATCTTCCTGGTAGAGGGAGATTCGGCCGGCGGAACCGCCAAACAAGGAAGAAACAGGGCCTTCCAGGCCATCCTTCCCCTGCGCGGAAAAATCCTGAACGTGGAGAAAGCCATGCAGCACCGGATCTTTGAAAATGAAGAAATCAAGAATATCTTCACCGCTCTGGGCGTATTTATAGGAACTTCAGAGGATCAGAAAGCCCTTAACCTCGAAAAACTGAGGTACCATAAAGTTGTCATTATGACCGATGCCGACATTGACGGCAGCCACATCACCACCCTGATCCTGACCTTCTTCTTCCGTCACATGAAGGAACTCATTGAAGGAGGCTTCGTCTATATCGCCACTCCTCCCCTTTACCTGGTTAGAAAAGGCAAGGATGAAAAATATTGCTGGAACGATGAGGAAAGACTCTCGGCCGTGAAGGAACTGGCCGGAGAAGGAAAAGAAACCTCCGTTACCATACAACGTTACAAAGGTCTTGGTGAGATGAATGCCGAGCAACTCTGGCAAACCACCATGAACCCTGAATACAGAACCCTGAGGCAGGTAACCATTGAAAGCGCCGCCGAAGCCGACCGTATCTTTTCCATGCTCATGGGTGATGACGTACCTCCCCGAAGGGACTTCATTGAAAAAAATGCACGGTACGCCAAGATTGATGCCTGATGAAATCACCAAAAAGCCTGTTTCAATCAACAGGTTTTTTTATACAAACCAACCCGCCGGCATACTAAAAAACCAATGCAACCGTAATTTTTTATAAATTTGTAACATTCGGTTTATGGAAGACATGTATATTCTGAAGATAAAAGGTAAAGCCAAGATACCGGATTATGTTCAGTTACGTGATGACAACTTCACACTGCTGGCTTATTTCCGTGTAGACCGTCCTGAGAAAGCACTTATCAAATGCGGACTGGCACGGGAGGAAGAAAAAATCATCAGCATCATCAGGGAGATGCCTTTTGGTAAAGTGCAGAAACTTGATTTCTAACGTGACCCCGTTACCCATGAGCGAATCACCCACTATTTTTCTTGATCAAGTCAGCATCTACCAGAATAAAAACCTGATCCTGAACAATGTTTCACTGAGCATACGGAAAGGTGAGTTTGTTTATCTCATCGGTAAAACAGGCAGCGGCAAAAGCAGCCTCCTGCGGGTTTTATACGGGGACCTCCTCATCACCACAGGTACCGGAAATATCGCCGGCTATGATTTGCTCACCCTTAAAAAAAAGCAGATCCCTTTCCTGAGAAGAAAACTTGGAATTGTTTTCCAGGATTTTCAATTGCTCAGCGACAGAACGGCCAAGGATAACCTCCTGTTCGTGTTGAAAGCAACCGGATGGGAAGACAAAAATAAAATGATGGCCCGCATCAACGAGGTGCTGGACAAGGTAGGGCTCACCACCAAGGGTTTTAAAATGCCGCATGAACTGTCGGGAGGAGAACAACAACGCCTCGTTATTGCCAGGGCGCTGTTAAATGATCCGGATATTTTGCTGGCCGATGAACCCACCGGCAACCTCGATCCCGGAACCTCCGGTGAAATCATGAGCCTGCTGCTTGACATCAGCCGGAGCGGGCGGGCTGTGGTGATGGCCACCCATAATTATGCGCTGATTGAAAAATTTCCCTCCCGTATCATAAAATGTGAAATGGGACGCGTGATGGAACAAGCTTCCATATACGAAGAAAAACAGGAAGCCTGATCCTTTTTATCCCCGTTCAGAACAGGTGGACCAGCAGTTTTTCAATGTTTTTTTCATTTGAAAAATCGCCCATCAGCAGGTCCTTCCGTTTCCGGATATCCTCCGCTGTAAATTTTTTTTTCATAAATTCCCTGACCTTGACTTTCATGGTGGCCGGCGAATCGGCTATGATGCATAAATTTTCCAGACCCGTATTGGCAACCATGGGAGCGTTCACCATACAAAAGCGTCCCCTGTAAAGCGCTGAAAGCAACTTCAGTTTGATCCCCGTGGGCTGAAAAGTCGGTAACAGGTTGATGTGCGCCTGCCGGATCAATTCATGAATGTCGGCCGTGGAGATGTCGGCCAGCAGTCTGATATTCGGCCTGCGGGCAATGGCGTTTCTCAGTTCTCGGGAAGGTCTCGTCCCGGCAATCACCAGCGGATCATCAATATCGTCAAAAACCCTATCCACGAGAAACCTCGCGGCTTCATCATTCTCCCCGATACCGAGATTTCCATGGTACAAAACAAAATCCCCCTTGCCCGCCTCACTGCACAGTTCGGCATTGGCATGAAAAGCGGGCAGGTAAAAGGCTTTCCCGTACTTTTCATTAAAATAGCCGAAATCGTTTTTGGAAATGGCCGCAATGGAAGTGGCATATCCGAGTACCGATTCATACGACTCCAGCTTTCCGGCTTCATTTAAAAAATAATAGCGTTTGAAAATTCCCCTTTCCACCCTGGCCAGTCCCTGGTAATAATGATGTTCCACATTATGACTTCGCAATACCAGTTTGCGGTTGTGCAGTCGCTCATCGGGCAGAAAAAAACTGGTATGAAGTCCTTCAAAAACAACCGGGTGCCTGTCCTTTAGCAGCCGTGTCAGCAGTTCGGGCGAAGAACGGGAAATGACAATATAAGGAAGCTTGTTGAATAACCTGGCCTTTGATACATTGCGTTCATAATAATGAACCGATTCACAAAGCTTCTCCAGCTCGGCAGATTTTTTCCGGCCATAGGCAAAACAATGCAGGTGTACCTTTATTCCTTTCCGGTGCAGAGCCTGAAGTTTAAAAAAAACATCAATCACTCCGCCATAATCCGCCGGAAATGGTATATCAAAACTGACGACATGTATCTCTTTACCGGAATAATTCATCGATAATGGCTAGTAATTGCTTTTGTTCCTGCTGCCAGGTTAATTCAGCGGCCGCTTTCAGGGCATTGGATTTATATTTTTCAAGTTGCTGACGGTTCTTCAGCATGTCGTTTAATTTTTCCGACAACAACAAGGGATCATGACCTTCCACCACCTGCCCGATTTCGTACTTCATGATTATTTTTTTCACCTCCACCAGGTCCGATGCCAGCACAGCAATGCCGGCATGAATGTAGTCAAAAAGTTTATTGGGCAAACTGTACCGGTAATTGATATTCGTATCCTTATCCAGGGTCAGGCCGATATCCGCTGAACAGGTGAATTTCAGCAGCTCCTCATAGGGCATTTTATCCCTGAACAACACCTTGTCCCCGAGGTGTTTCTGTATGCACTGCTCCTTCAGTCGTCCGATGACATCTCCGCTGCCCGCCACGAGCAATACTGCATCCTCCAAATATTCCATGGCGGCAACGGCCTCCTCTCCCCCCCTGTCGACATTGATACCGGAGCCCTGCAGGATTATTATTTTTTTACCGGAGGGCAGTCCCTGTTCCCGGCGAAATGCAGCCTTGTCAAATCCCGCAGGTAACCCCGGCCAGTCGGGTATGTTCCGAACCACCCGTACCTGTTTATGGTATTCATTCCGGTAGAGGGATGCAATGGATTCATTAACGGTAATAATATACGATAAGTGGGGAAAAACCAGCCTTTCGGCCAGTTTCCATATTTTCTGCACGGATGGACGGCTTTCCAGTTCCGGAACACCGGTAAAATATTCATGACTGTCGTATAGCAGCCGGATACCTCGCAGCCTGCTGACAAAAAAATTAGGCAGCAGGGTATCCAAATCATTGGCAACCAGCAAATCTGCTTTCCGGAAAAGCAGAAAAAAGAAAAGCCTCAGGTTATACACCAGGTAAAAGAAGGGGCCCTTTTCGAAAGGAAGGACGAACCTGACCGTTGCATAAGGCAATGTTTCCAGTTCCCGGCTGTGTTTCAACCTTCTACCCACCAGGCATACCTCGAAGCCCTGCCGGGAAAAGGTAAGTGCCGTTCGTCTGACACGCTGATCGGTAACCAGGTCGCTGATGACGGATATGATGACTTTCTTGCCCAAAGGCCATGGAATGATCCGCGAAGGTATTAATTTATCGGAAGCCGGCAGGTTGCATCACATTCACCGGTTTGTGCAGAAAGATTTTCCGGGATCAGTTGAATTCAAATGTTTATGTATCGTTGGATAATTTTTCAACAAATCTTCCTGCTACTTCCTGCTTTTGTAACTTTACCTCCCTGTATCATTCAGCCCCTGCGCCTTATGTTTAATTCATTCAGCCCAGGACTGATCAAAACCATTTTTTACCGTGCCGGAATTCAGTCATTTACACGTTCATACCCAGTATTCTCTCCTTGACGGAGCGGCCAATATAGGGGAACTTTATAAAAAAGCCGTTGGGAACGGCATGAAAGGCATTGCCATTACCGATCATGGGAATATGTTTGGCGTTTTCAAATTTGTTGCGGAGGCGGCCAAATACAATACAAAAGAAAATCCCGGCACCATCAAACCCATTGTTGGCTGTGAGTTCTACCTGGTGGATGACAGGCATAAACGCCAGTTTACCAAAGAAGACCGTGACGTCCGGTACCACCAGCTCATGCTGGCCAAAAACAGTGAGGGCTATAAAAACCTGGTCAAACTCTGTTCCCTGGGCTACATGGAAGGGTTGTACGGGAAATATCCGCGGATTGACAAGGAACTGGTTTTGAAATATCACCAGGGACTGATTGCCACCACCTGCTGCCTGGCCGCAGAGATCCCCCGTCTCATCATCAAAAAAGGGGAAGCGGAAGCGGAAGCGGCTTTTAAATGGTGGCTGGATTTGTTCGGGAAAGACTATTATATTGAACTGCAGCGTCATGACATCCCCGAGCAAGCCATTGTCAATGAAGTGCTGATCAAATTTGCACTGAAATACCAGGTGAAGATCATCGCTTCCAACGATTCCCATTACGTGGACCGGCAAAATGCAAATGCCCACGATATCCTGCTCTGCATCAACACCGGTGAAAAGCAAAGCACCCCTTCGATGAAGGAATTTGCTGATGATGATCTCTCTTCGAGGGGAAAGCGATTTGCCTTTTATAACGATCAGTTCTATTTTAAAACCACGGCTGAGATGGAGAAAGTTTTCCATGATGCACCTGTGGCTCTTGATAATACACAGGAGATCGTGGATAAGATAGAACCCCTGAAACTGAAGCAGGACATACTGCTCCCGCATTTTAAGATTCCCGAAGGCTTTAACGACCAGGATGAATACCTGAAATACCTGGCCTTTGAAGGAGCCCGGATGCGTTATGCCGAAATCAGCCCGGAAATAGAAGAACGCCTGAACTTCGAGTTATTCACCGTCAGGACCATGGGCTTTGCCGGATACTTCCTGATAGTGGCCGATTTCATCAAGGCCGGCCGTGACCTCGGTGTGTTTGTGGGCCCTGGCCGTGGATCAGCCGCCGGTTCGGCCGTAGCCTACTGCATCGGCATCACCAACATCGACCCGATCAAATACAACCTGCTTTTTGAAAGGTTCCTGAACCCCGACCGCAAGAGCATGCCTGATATCGACACGGATTTTGATGATGAGGGAAGACAAAAGGTGATTGATTATGTGGTCAATAAATATGGCAAAAACCAGGTGGCCCAGATTGTCACGTATGGTACAATGGCTGCCAAGATGAGCATAAAGGATGTCGCCAGGGTGCTCGACCTTCCCCTTCCCGAAGCCAATGCCCTGGCTAAACTGGTGCCGGAACGTCCTGGTGTGGAACTCAACAGGATTATGAAAGCCCCTTTTGACGGGGAGAAAAGTCTGAAAGAAAAAGAAGGCCTGAATAACGATGAACTGGAAGATATTAAAAAACTCCGGGAAATCGCCAAAGAGAACAGCCTGGCTTCCCGTGTTTTAAAAGAAGCCCTCATACTGGAAGGTTCCGTGAGGGGTGTCGGCATACATGCCGCCGGGATCATCATCGCACCCAAGGACCTGACAGAAATTATCCCGGTGGCAACGGCTAAAGACACCGATCTGCTGATCACCCAGTATGACGGAAAGGTGATTGAAGATGCCGGAGTCATTAAAATGGATTTCCTGGGACTGAAAACCCTGACCATCATCAAGCATGCCCTGAAGCTGATTAAGCAGAATCATGGCGTGGACATTGACATCGACCTGATCCCCCTGGATGATCAGAAAACATTTGAACTTTACCAGAAAGGCGAAACCAACGGAACCTTCCAGTTTGAGTCAGTTGGCATGCAAAAATACCTGAAGGACCTGAAGCCGGATAAATTTGGCGATCTCATTGCCATGAATGCCCTCTTCCGACCGGGTCCGCTGGAATATATCCCCAACTTTATCGCCCGCAAACATGGACGCGAATCCGTGAAGTATGATTTACCGGCCATGCAGGAACACCTGGAAGAAACCTATGGTATCACGGTTTACCAGGAACAGGTGATGCTGTTGTCCCAGAAACTGGCGGGATTCACCAAGGGTGATGCCGACACCCTGCGAAAGGCCATGGGTAAGAAACAAAAGGAGGTGCTGGATAAGATGAAGTCGAAATTCATGAACGGCTGCAAAGCCAACGGCCATGATGAGAAGACCTGTGAAAAGGTGTGGACGGACTGGGAAGCCTTTGCCAGCTATGCCTTCAACAAATCCCATTCCACCTGTTATGCTTTTGTTGCCTTTCAAACCGCTTACCTGAAGGCCCACTACCCGAGTGAATACATGGCCGCCGTGCTAACCCTGAACCTGAGCAATATTGATAAAATCACCTTCTTTATGGATGAATGCAAACGGATGGGAATTTCCGTGCTGGGTCCGGATGTGAATGAAAGTGAGATTCATTTTTCCGTGAACCGCTCAGGCGCTATCCGCTTCGGACTTGGTGCCATAAAAGGCATGGGGGAAAGTGCTGCCGGGGCTATTATTGCGGAAAGACAGGCCGGTGGCCATTATATCTCCCTGTTCGACCTGGTCAAACGCGTGAATCTTCGCGCCGTCAATAAAAGAAGCCTGGAAAGCCTGGCCATGGCCGGTGCTTTCGACAGTTTCAGGGATGCCCACCGGGCCCAGTATTTTTACATGGATGGCCGGGATCAGCAAAACACCCTGGAAAAAATAATCCGATACGGAAACAACAGCCAGGAGCAGAAAAACCGGGCGCAACATTCCCTGTTCGGTGGGGTGGAAGCCATTGCTGAATCCACCCCCGTCATCCCGCAGACAGATCCCTGGAGCCAGTTGGAACAGTTGAAAAAAGAAAAGGAGGTCATCGGCATTTATATTTCAGGCCATCCCCTCGATGAATACAGGCTGGAAATGAAATCCTTCTGCACCGTCAACCTGGAGCAATTGCAGGACCCCGTGAAATACCTCAATAAAGAAATCGCCTTCGGTGGCATTGTGGCTGATGCCGCCCATAAAACCGGAAAAACCGGGAAGCCCTATGGAACATTGACGCTGGAGGATTACACCAGTACCTTTCAACTGGCTTTGTTTTCAGAAGACTACCTGAAATTTAAGCATTTTCTTGAAAAGGATACCTTTTTATACGTCAGGGGAAAGGTTCAGAACCGTTATAAATCAGAAGATCAATACGAAGTTAAGGTTTCCGGAATCCAGTTGCTTGGAGAGATCGGAAATAAACTAACCAGGAACCTCACCATTCAGATCGAACTGGCCGCCCTGAATAAAACCAGCGTACAGGACCTGTTCGACCTGCTTAAACCGCATGAGGGACGGATCCCCGTCAGGATGATCGTGAAGGACAGGGAGTTAAAATGGAACGTGGAGGGTCTGTCTAAAAAAGTGAAGGTCCAGTTCAGCCGCCAGCTTTTTGATGACCTGGAATCCCTGCCCGAAATTGAATACAAAATCGGATGATCGGGTTCGGCCGGCAAAGGTGATTACCGGTCAAAACAATTTCAGTTAAGAAGTGTTAGAAAGCAGACATATAAGAAAGAGGGTGGAAATCCCTATCTTTGACCAGCATTTACATCAATCATTTAAATTAACTCATTGACTATGGCAGTAGAAATTACAGATGCAAACTTCGAACAGGTTGTCATGAAATCGGACAAACCGGTACTGATTGACTTTTGGGCAGAATGGTGCGGCCCCTGCCGCATGGTGGGTCCTCTCGTGGAGGAACTGGCAAAGGATTATGAAGGAAAAGCCGTCGTGGGAAAAGTGAATGTGGACCATAACCCGAATATCTCCATGCAGTTTGGCATCCGGAATATTCCCGCTTTGCTGTTCTTTAAGAATGGCCAGGTCGTAGACAAACAAATCGGCGCCGTTCCCAAATCCGTGCTGGCCGGTAAGCTTGAAAAACAACTGGCCTGATGTGATCATCCTCCTCCTGGATGGTTTTCCTTTCCTGCCTGTCCGGCAACTCCTGGTTTTGGAGTGGTACGGGCTGATGAAGGTCCCCGTCCGAAGGCAACCCGTTCGATTTCCCTGCGTATGAAGTTTTAGCGGTCCATAGCGAATACAGGTCACGCTTACCAAATGATTAACCAAAACGAAATACAGCAAACCGGCCACCTGGAATTCATTGCCAGACAAGTGGTGGAGGGATTTATTACCGGGCTGCATAAAAGTCCGTTCCATGGATTCTCGGTTGAATTTGCCGAACACCGCATTTACAACCCGGGGGAATCCACCAAACATATAGACTGGAAGCTTTTCGGGCGTACGGATAAATTATTCATCAAACGCTATGAAGAGGAAACCAATCTGCGTTGCCAGATCATCCTCGACAACTCTTCTTCGATGCACTATCCCGAACCGGATAAAAAGCATCCGGAACTGAAAAACAAGATCACCTTTTCCGCGTACTGCGCCGCCTCCATCATGCACCTGTTGAAGATGCAACGTGATGCCGTGGGCCTTAGCATTTTTTCCGATCGCGTGGAAACCCATACCCAGTCCAAATCAACCACCATTCATCACAAGTTACTGTACCAGAAACTGGAACAGGTATTGTCCACCCCGTCGGTTAACCGCAAAACGGCTGCTTCGGAAGCCCTGCATGAAATTGCAGAAAATATCCACAAGCGCTCACTTGTCGTGATCTTCAGCGATATGATGGAAGATGCCTCCCGTGACCAGAAAGATATATTCAGCGCCCTGCAGCACCTGAAATACAACAAACATGAAGTGATCCTTTTTCACGTGGTGGATAAAAACAGGGAGCTTGATTTTAATTTTGAAAACCGTCCTTACCTTTTTGTCGATGTGGAAACGGGCGAACAGGTAAAGGTTCATTCCAATGAAGTCAGGGATGAATATATCCAGGCCATGGCATCGTATAAAAAGGAACTCATGCTGAAATGCGCCCAGTATAAAATTGATTTCATTGAGGCCGATATACATGCGGGTTACAGGCAGGTATTGATGCCGTATCTCATCAAACGGGAAAGGATGAATTGATTTTTTTAGCGGATCAGTAAAACCGTTCCCTTTCTGTTCTTCCGGGTGATTCTGCCTGATTCATCTTCCCCGCTGTAATTCACCAGCACCACATAAACATCTTCCTGGCATTTCACATTCCGGTAGGTTCCGTCCCAGCCGGGCTGAAAGTCATCCGATTTAAAAATCTGCTGGCCGTACCTGTTAAAGATGCCCCACTCCACTTCCAGCACGTTATAGGGAAATAATAAAAAATAATCATTTTTCCCGTCCTGGTTGGGAGAGAAACTGTTTGGAATAAAAATATAAAACTGGCATCCGGCCGTTCCGAAGGTGATGGTGTCCGTTTCCGAACAACCGTTTGGGTTGGTCACGGTAACCATATACGTGCCCTTTTCAGTCAGGGTCTTCATCCGGCTGGTATCTCCGTCATCCCACAGGTATGCCGCACCGGGATTGCCTGCATCCAGAACGACCATGTCGCCGCTGCACAGGGAACTGTCTTCGCCGAGGTCCACCACCGGGGCCGGGAGCAGGTCCACCAGCACACTGTCGGATGCGCGGCAATTCCCGTTGGCCGCCACCACCCAATACGTACCTGCACCGGCAACCAGGATAACCTGGCTGCTTTCACCTGTACTCCAGGAGAAGGAGGATCCGGGGTTGCCGGCATCGAGAAAAACGGGTACATTCTCACAAAAAGCGGTGTCCGGACCTAAATTGACCACCGGGTACGAAAGAAAGAAGACCGAAACAGAATCCCGGGTATCGCATTGCCCGTCATTTACCGTCACCTGAAATAACCCGGCTGCATTCACCGTAAGCGTCTGGGTTGTCGCTCCCGTACTCCACAGGTAGGTATATCCCGCCAGGCTGGGATCAAGCGTGACTGCCTGTCCGTCGCAGAGGGTGGTGTCGGCACCCAATTCAACCGGTAACAGGGGTATGAAATCAACCATGATGGTGTCTCCGGCCCGGCAGGCGCCTTTTGTAACCTCAATCACATACGTCCCGTTCAGGGTAACGCTGATGCTTTGTGTGGTGGCCCCGGTACTCCACAGGTAAGCTGCGGCAGGCACTCCGGCATCCAGGGTGAGCGACTGCCCTTCGCAAAGAGTGGTATCATTACCGACGGACACCACGGGAGGTATGTCAAAATTAACGTTTATGCTATCCGTTATATTGCAGATACCGTCATCCAGCTGCACCCAGTAAGTGCCGGCTGACGTCACCGTCATGCTGTTTAACGTGGACCCGTTCGACCACAGGTTCTGGTACCCTGCAACCGAAGCTCCCAGAGCAAGCTGTTCACCGGTGCATAATGTGGTGTCGTTCCCAAGAAATACCGGTGGAGGCAACTGAACAGTCAGCTGCAGGCTGTCGTCATCCGTACAACCGGCCAGGCTGACCGAAACCACGTAATACCCGGTGGCGCTGACGGAAATGGTCTGGGTAGTGGCTCCGTTACTCCACAGGAACAAGGCTCCGGCATTTCCGGCATCGAGCGTCACCTGTTGCCCGCTGCATATGATGGTATCATTCCCGAGGCTGACATCCGGAGGAGGTACAAACTGGATGCTGATGCTGTCGGAAACGGTACACACCCCGTTGGTCATCGTCACCCAGTAACTTCCCGTAGCGCTGACATTCAGGGAACTGCCTGAAGTGCCATTCGACCAGCTGTTGGTATAGCCTGCAGCTGATGCCGAAAGCTGCAATACCTGGCCATCGCAAAGGGTAGTATCATTTCCCAGGAACAAAACCGGAGGCTGGCTGACGGTTACCTGGATGGTGTCCTTATCGATGCATCCGGAGACATTGGCGGTCACCGTGTAGTTCCCGGTGGCGCTGACGGCAATGGTCTGCGTGGTGGCGCCTGTGCTCCAGGTGTAAGATGCCCCGGCATTACCGGCATCCAGGGTAACCTGAGCTCCGCTGCAGATCACCGTATCATTCCCCAGCATCACGGCCGGGGGGTTGTTAAACTGAACGTTTATGGTATCCGTTACCGTACAAACGTTATTGGTCAGCTGGACCCAGTAGGTTCCGCCACTGCTTACATTCAGGCTTCCAAGCGTGGTACCGTCCGACCAGGTCGCGGTATAGCCTGCTGCGGCGGCTGTGAGCGACAATACCTGCCCGGTACATAGCACCGTATCGTTCCCCAGGAATAAAACAGGAGGCTGGTTGACCGTTATGACTATGGTATCCTGATCGGTACAGCCCGTCAGGTTGACCTGAACCGTATAATTGCCGGATGTATTCACACTGATAGTCTGAGTGGTCGCGCCGGTACTCCAGGTATAAACTGATCCGGAATTGCCTGCATCCAGGGTGAGGGCCTGATTTCCGCAAAAGGTGGTGTCGTTACCGAGGTTGACTACCGGAGGAGGATTATAAGTGATGTTAATGCTGTCGGTGGAAACACACAGGCCATCGGTAACCTGCAGCCAGTATAACCCGCCGGCTCCGTTTACGTTAATGGTCTGGGTCGTGGCGCCGGTACTCCAAAGGTAGACCGCACCCGGATAGTTCGGATCCAGGGTGATGGCATTCCCGTTACAAAGCGTGGTATCATTACCCAGGAAAATCGGCAGGTCGCTGACGGTAACAATCCTGGAAAGCGTATCGTGATGACAGTTATAATGAACGATCAGTTTAACATCATAGGTTCCGGCCACATTGAAGATATGGGAAGGATTGGTGAGCGTGGAGTAATTGGCCGCACCGGAAGGAAGATCGTCAAAATCCCAGGAAACGCTGTCCATCACTATCTGGTAGGAGGGGTTAAAGGAAACCTGGGCTCCCGTGCAGATCGTGGTATCATTAAAATTCGTGGCAACCGGAGGAGAGAAAAAACTTTCAATATAATCCGGAAGTCCCCAGATGCTAAGTCCTCCGTTCAGCACAACGGCATTCGGTGCATACCCGCAACCCATTCCCAGTGTGTTGGGGCTGTTAAACCGGTCTATGGAAGGAGATCCAAAAGGTCCGCCAAGGTTATTGTTGCTGAAGGTGGCCATGTACATCTTTCCGTCGGAGGCCAGCTGAAGCGCACCGTAACTAACGGCAGATGTGGAAGCCACCACAGTCTGAGAAGCAACAATGGCGGCCGGTGATCCCGCCTGCAGGTTGTACTGAAACACATAATTAGGCGTTCCGGCATAATTATGGAAAGCTGCGTAAAATTTGGTTCCGTCCGGCGAAAAACTGCACCCATAAGGACCTCCGTAATTCCCGATCACCGGAAAATTGATGGTGACCGGGTTGGAAACCACACCCAGTACATTATCAAAATCAAACAGCTGGGTGGTGTTCAAAGGATAAAACGTACAAAGACCTATATGTTGCTGGTCCGGCGCCACCTTCATGTAACCGATCGATTCGGCATTGATTCCGCTGCCCACATCCATGTGAATAATGCCCGTATTGGAAATAACGGGAGGCTGCACACCGGATGGCGTTACGAGGTAACAATAAAAAGCATTCGTGTTCCATTCGTGGGTGATCACCCATACATCCCGCCCGTTGCAGTGCCTGACGGATGTGATTTTCTCCGACGCCGGGTTGACGAGTTGCACATTTTTAGTGGTAATTGCACCCAGGCCACCGTTCAGGGTCATATCGACCACGCTATACGAAATTCCGCCATAGGAGCCCAGGTAACCGGCCTGCGCCCCAACGGCAAAAATGTAATACAGGTTGTTGTTTCCGGGATCGGGAACAATTACTCCGGACTGTGTGGAAGACGGGTGGCCGAGCAACCCGTTGCCATTCACCATCACGGCATGCGTGCTGTCATAAACCGTTATCCCGTCGGTGTAAAAAAGCAGCTGTCCCGTCACCCGGTCGGCAATGGAGGCCGTACCTTCGAACGTATTCAGCGCCCCGTTGGTCAGCGGTACAGGCACCCCGCTGTTAAAATCCAGCCCGGCATGGTTTCCGAAATACCAGATGTTCGTTTGAAGACCGGCCTGCCCGAGCAGGTCCCTTCCGGTTCCGCCAAGGAGGAAAATTATCATCCAGATGCAGGCCGAAAACCGCATGATCAGTTTTTTGATAAGCTTAAAAACGAAAACCGTTTTTTTCATTATTTACCGTCACGGATCAGGGTAACCGTTCCGCGGTAATCCTGGTAAGTTCCCTTCACCGTTGTCCTGGCGATGTAGAAGTACACACCATCCGGGCAGAGTTGTCCCTGCTTGTCTTTTCCATCCCACTGGAAGCGGGTATCCCTGGATTCAAATACCAGTCGTCCCCAGCGGTTGTATATGTCGATATAAAAATCATCGTAATCGCCTTTGGTGATGGCTTCAAACTGATCGTTCAATCCGTCATCGTTCGGGGTGAATATATTGGGCAGGGTGAAGGAAACTTCCTCCGGCGGAGGACAAAGTTTCTCTGCAATCACGAAGGTATCCTGCTGGTAGCAGAAAATTCCCGGCGCATGTATGAGGACTGTATAAATTCCCGTATCCTGTACCAGTATGCTTAAACCCGTCGCGCCCGTATTCCATTGATAGGTACCACCGCTCAGGCTGGCGGAGATGGTGATGGAAGAATCCAGGCAGAGGGAATCGATAAACGTATTGAACAGGGGCATGACCGAAGAAACGTTGAATGAATCGGTACGGTAGCAGGGATTGCCTGCAATACTGATGGCCACGCTGTATGTACCCGGCCCGGTGACCTGGATCTGCTGAGAGGTCTCCCCTGTCGACCAGCTATAAGTTCCCGTTGAAAATCCGGGATCAAGCTGCAGGGTATCACCAGCGCAAAGCGAATCGGTATGTGTGACTACCTGGGCGGTACGGGGATATACGAAGAAGGTATCGGTCCGGTTGCACAATTCACCGGCAACGGTGATGGTTACGACAAAAGTTCCTGATCCGGAAACGGTAACCTGGCTGCTGGTGGCGCCCGTACTCCACTGATAGGCTGTCCCCGAAACTCCTGGATCAAGCAGGACGTTTTCGCCCGCGCAGGCTGAATCACTGAAGTTGACCTCATTCATCGGGTAGGCCACCGAGACATCGACCGTATCATAGGATTTGCAGACCACCGGACTGCTGGTAACCGTCAGGTAATAAGTTGTATTAACGGCAGGATTAACGGTCACCGTACTGGTGTTTCCCACCGGCCCCCCGCTGCTGGTCCAGTTGTATGAATATCCAGTCCCTGTTGGTGTGGACAGGGTGATTGGCGATCCGGCGCAGACGGCCGTATCGGACCCTGCATCAATCACCGGAAGATCATGCACGGTTATGTTCCTGAAACCCGTATCCGAACCGCATTTGTTCAGGGCAAAAATGCTGATCTGGGCCACTCCAACGGAATCAAAAACAATATCGATTTCATTATTGGCCGTATCGGTTATGGTTCCGTCACTGGACGTCCAGGAGAAATAAGTGTTCGGAGCAAAAGCTACTTTATAATGAACGGTGTCGCCTTTGCAGACATTCACGGGACCAATAATAAATACGTTGGGAACCGTCAGCACAACCACCTTGGCCGTATCCGAAACTGGTCCCGGACAACCGTAATTCCATTCCCTGACCGTGAAGTAGAGTGTCGACGGTCCTCCGTACTGGACCAGTAACGGGTAGTAATCCCAGAAGAAAGGCTGACCGCTGTTGATACCGTTACACCACCACTGATACTGGGAATTAAAATTATAGGGATTGATAAAGAAGGATCCTATATCGCCTGTGCAAAACACGCTGTCGCTGGGCGTGACAACCGGCGGAACATCGGCCGGCGCGCCAATCTTCAGGTGAATCATGGTACCGAAGGCATTGTCGGGATCGCTGGAATTGGTGGCCACGATCCGGGCATAATAAGAGCCGGGCTGCATGGGCAGGGCTAAAAATGCAGGCAGCGGAGGTGCCGATAAAAGGAAGGAATCATTGGCCACGCTGGCCACTGATCCCAGTCCTCCCTGGTTGACAAGAGCCAGGGTCTGGAAATCCAGCACCTGGATTTCAAACATGTTTCCGGGAAGATACGTAATCAGGGAATCGAAGGAATGAATATTGACGTATACAAGTGTATCGTCACCGGTGGTCGAATTAATACAGAGGTTCACATCAATGGTATGATTCGTCTCAATGTCGCATTCCCGGATGCAGAATGGCCCCCATACCGAACCGATAGTAGCCGGGCTCGTGGCCCGCACACGCACGTAATAGTTACAACCGGGAGGTACCACCGGTACCAGTCCGCCGACCATACCGGGAGGACTTCCCAGTGAAGGATCATAAGCATTGTCGTCAAACTTGGATCCGATAAAATACGGATTGGCGAAACTTCCGGACGAGTCGGAAAGTTCCGCGATGTAATTATTAAACACAAAAACACCGGTGGAATAAAATGGCACATCGATTACGCTGTTGATACAAACCCCGTTGGTATCCAGTGTTACGGGCGGCTGCAGCGTGGTCACGGTATTCGGACAATAATTCACCACGAAACAAACGCTGGCAATACCGGTAATGGCCGGCGGTGGAGAAACACGGTTGATACGGATCCTGTAACAGCCTCCGGCAGGTGTGGTTGGAGGAATGATGACAGCTACCGCACCGGCGGTCTGAAAATTATTGATCTGGAAAACTCCCAGGTTGGTCGGATTCAGGAAGGTTCCGTTCAGGTCGGACAGTTCAACTTCATAAAAACCGTCACACAGGGAATCGGTCAGATCCCAGAAAACAAAGAGCAGGTTATTCTGGCAGACCGTATCCGGGAAAAGCTGGGTAATCAGGATATTGATGGGATTGCTGACCGAATCATACGTGCCGATGATTTCAATATCATCAATGCTAAAGGAAGTGCTTGCCGGAGATCCGCCGCCCGCATTCTGCCAGCGGAACCCGAAACGGAGTGAGGTTACATTATCAAAGGCTGAGTCGGTGAGAACTTCGTATTTCCACAAGGACTGGCTATTGTATTTGGGCTGACCGACCTGTGTCCAGGGGCCATTATCCGCACTGTAAAACAAGGAACCGTAGTCGTTGGCCGTTCCTTCGCTCAGGTAAAAAAAGGCCAGTGTCACATCCGTAAAACCCTTGGTACATAAGCCGGAACCGATGACCGTGAAGTTATCGGAGGCGCTGGCCGGGTCATAATTGGCATTGGAAATACCGGAAGCCACGACTGCCGTATCGTGAATATGCAGGTAATAGGAATTAGGCGCTCCGCCAATGGTTCCGCTCACCGTGCTGTCCTGGCTGATGGTATTGGGATACGTGGGCTGACCGTTGTATGAATTGTTGATGACCCAACGATTCACGCCTGAAGCGGCGCCTGATGGTCCTGAATCATTGAGGATTACCGTTGGTGCTCCTGTTTCAAAATCTTCGGCAAGAAGCTGGTATACCTGTGAGAAGGCTTTATCCGGCGTTCCAAGGAAAAAGAACAAACAAACAAGTAAACAGTAGTAACTTTTTTTCATAAGCATGGGTATTGAAAGGAGTTTAGCATGAATTAGGGAATTAAAAACAAAGAACTGCCGGTTAATGAAGAGGTTCGCTTTTTTTCATATCGGCCGGTTTTGGGGTTACCGTCTGGTACTTCAGTTCCATTCGGACCAGGTTTCCTTTATGAACGCCACATTTTCCGGCCGCAGGGAAGGATTTACCATCGGACGGACAATACCAGTCACCCACCCTCACCAGCGACAATTGATGTACCGGGCAGGAACGCATAACTTTGGCTGTATAGTCGCAGGAAGGACAACAGAAATATTGACGCTGGAAAGCGGGAATTTCCTTACCGGTATTGCTGCCGGGCTTAATGGCCACAGCGGCCGGAGTTTGGGCGGTAAGGACCTGCGAAGTCATCAGCAACAAGGCAACAATCAGTAATTTTTTCATAGTTGTTTTTATATTTTTTTAATTTGGAAACCCTCCAAAAATTAAGGAAAAATACGAAACAATATTAACATTTCAAAAAAGGCTCACCGGTAATCATAATAAATACATTACTACCTAATTTTCAATCATTTACAAATTCAATAAATCACTCCTACCCTTACCCCGGAGGTAAATTTTATTTCCTTTTGGATAATTAAAAAAAAGGTTACTTTTGTGCCTCCTTAAAAAATGACCCTTTAGGGAAATGGTTCGGTAGTTCAGCTGGTTAGAATACATGCCTGTCACGCATGGGGTCGCGGG
>CAYWHE010000025.1:0-29066 GCA_964458125.1 uncultured Flavobacteriaceae bacterium
TTTCACTTCGGACTTTGTCCTTGTAAAAGTCAAGTCGAATTGAATAAAAAACGGGGCACCCCTTCGTTGAAGGATGCCCCGTTTGATTTTTGGTCGTTGATCCGGCCGGAATTACTGTATGATGATTCTTCTTACAAAAGAATCCTGCGCGCCCTGGATTTTTAATATATACAGGCCCTTTGCGAAATCCTGAAGATCAAGGCTGGTTTCATTGATTCCGGCAATCGCCGTTCCGGATTGTCTCAGCAATACCTGCCCGGAGAGATTTTCAACCGAAAGTTTGTATTCCTGGCGGATGGGAGAATTCAGTTTCATATTCAACATACCTCCGCCGGGATTGGGATAAACGGTAAACTCTCCCTGTTGAAACACGCCATCCTGTTTTGCCGAAGGCTGGGTGATGATAAAGGTCACCTTCTTCGAACAGCTCTTACTGTCCTTAACCGTGCATTTATAAGTGCCTGCGGTCAGGTTTGTTACTGAAGCGTTGGTGGAGACGGGAACCGTATTCCAGCTATAGGTATAGGGGGATACGCCGCCGCTTACTGCGACGGATGCCGTACCGTCATTGCCGCCGGGTGTAGTCACATTGGTCTGGCTTTGCACCACAACGATATTGGGAGGCTGTGTGATGGTAATGTTAACGGTTTTGCTGCAATTACCGGCATCGGTGACCGTACAGGAATAAACACCTGCAGCCAGGCCGGTAATGGAGGCCGTTGTTTTGACCGGAACGGTATTCCAGGCGTAGGTATACGGAGAAACTCCGCCTGAAGGCGAAACGGTAATCTGCCCGGTGGATGCCCCGTAACAGCGTACATTTATTTTGGTCGTGTTAACCAGAAGGCTGGTCGCCGGCTGGGTTACCGTAAACGATGATTTTTTTGTGCAGCCGTTAACATCCGTAACGGTAACCACATAGGTATTGGCATACAGGTTTGTCCGGTTCTGGCTGGTGGAGCTGTTATTCCACAAATAGGTATAGGGTGGAGTGCCGCCGGCCGGGGTAATGAAAATGCTTCCGGTATTGATGGCTTTGCACACCAGGTGCGTGATGGTGCCGCTGATGGTGATGGCTACGGGCTGGGTAACCAGTGCCGAGCCGACAGCCGAACAACCGGAAGCGTCCGTAACAGTAACCGTATATGTTCCGGCAGCAAGCCCGGAAATGTTTTGCTGGGTGCTACCGTTGCTCCATTGCCAGGTATAGGGACCCGTTCCGCCGGAAACGGAAGCTGTAACGGATCCGTTGGACTGGCCGGAACAGAGTACGGCCGAAGGTGATTGACTCAGAACCAGGTCGGTGGTCTGAACCGCTGTAACAGTTGCTGAACCGGTACATCCGCCCGGACCGGTTACCGTCACCGTATAATTGCCGCCAGAAAGAATCAGGACAGTCTGTGTTGTAGCGCCGGTGGACCAGTTATAGGAAACGTATCCGGCACCTGCATCCAGGGTAGTGGATCCACCCGTGCAGAAGGTCAGATTTCCGGAAATTACCGGGGTGACGCCTGAACCAACTGAGGTGGTAACCGATGCAGAGCCGGAGCAGCCATTCGCATCCACAACGGTTACGGTAACCGGTCCCGCCGAGTTGATGGCAGCGGTCTGGGTGGTGGCTCCGGTCGACCAGCTGTAAGAACTATAGCCGCTGCCTGCATCCAGGGTGGTGGAACCGCCGGAACAGAAGGTCAGGGATCCGCTGATGGCAGGCGCCGGGTTTGGATTAACCGTTAGCGAAACGACACTTGTTCCGGAACATCCGTTGCCATCCGTCACCGTTACCGTATGATTTCCGGAGGTGCTGGCCGTAAGGGTCTGCGTGGTGGCTCCTGTTGACCAGTTATAGGAATTGTATCCGGATCCTGCGTCGAGCAGGGTGCTTCCGCCTGAACAGAAGGACAGTGTTCCGGTAATGGAGGGTGATGGATTGCTGTTAACGGTCGTGGTGGCTGCAGCTGATCCAGAGCATCCGTATCCGTTGGTCACTGTTACAGAATAGATTCCGGCCGAACTGACCGAAAGAGTCTGGGTGGTGGCTCCGGTCGACCAGTTATAGGAACTGTATCCTCCGCCTGCATCCAGGGTGGTAGAGCCGCCGCTGCAGAACGCAAGTGCTCCGCTGATCGATGCTACCGGAAGCGGATTCACCGTAACGGGTACCGTGCTTTGTATGGTACACCCGGATCCGTCGCTAACACTGACCGTATAGGTAGTTGAACCCGCCGGGCTTACCGTCTGGGTGGCTCCGTTCAGATTACCGGGCTGCCAGTTATAGGAATACAGGATGACCGGCGTGAAGCGCCACCCTTCATTGCTGGCCGAAAAAACGGCGGCATTCCGGCCTGGAATTACCGCAGCATTGGTTCCGGTGCTGTTCTCAATCCCCTGGGTGATGGTAGCGCCCGGATCAACAGGTGCCGGACTGGTAATGGTGGTGACGTGAAATTCGATCAGGTTGCTGGTTTCATAGAGGATGGCTTCCATGATAAACGGATAGGCGGCCCCCACATAATGCCTGGTGTTATAGCGGACCACCAGGCTGCGGTTCGGCGCCGTTCCGGCCACCCAGTAATCAATGACGCTGCCGGTTCCCGAGAGGGGATATAAATCCGCCCAGGCCGGAGCAATCACATTATTGGGGGAAGAAGAGGAGGGCATGGCCGGGCCGTTATAAACGGTTGCCGATTGTCCGGAACTGAGGGTGATAAATCCGTTGGAACAAAGATAAAAACTGGTAAAGTTCTGTCCATAGAAGGTGAATGTAAATCCAATGGGCTGTACCGCCGTCATCACATCATCCCCAAGCGGAGTCAAAACCGTAGTAGTGGCCGTGCTCTGGGGAGCATAGGTGATGGCGCTCACGGAATAAACCAGGTTGCTGCTGCCGCTTCCGGCTGCCGCCAGATTCACGGGATCCCCGTTGCATAAGGAAGCCGGCGTTGCCGATGCCGTCACCGCAAAGGTGGGGGTAACAGTTATATACGAAATTTTTATGACCGAATCGGTGCCGAGCGGGTTGGTAACCACCAGTTTCACCGTATAGGTTCCTGGAGAGGAATACGCATGCGTCGGGTTTTGCAAGGCCGAAGTGGTCTGGTCGCCGAAATTCCAGGCCCATGTAAAGGCCTGCAGGGAAGTATCCGTAAAGGAAACCGTACCAGCACAGGCAATGCTCGTGGTATTGGCCGTAAAGCCGGCAACGGGCGGCTGTGTAGCCACCAGGCAGAAAGTAGGCATGGCGAAACTGACCGTCTGGTCGGTGGATGAGCTGGAACTGCCCTGGCTGGCACCAAAGCCCATTCCTCTTCTGGCAAAAGCTTCCCAAATGCGGCAGCGGTGGGCATTTCCGTAAAGGAGGGCATCGGCAGCCAGGATAGCATCCCGCCCGTCGATATATCCCGGACTGCAAGGCTGGAGTTTCATCCCTTCCAGCACCAGTCGCAGGGCGATGTTGTTACCTGCCGTTGCAACGGACGGATCCGGATTAAAGCCATAATCGTTGATCAGGAAACAGGACATGTCCCAAATGGCATCACACCAGATTTCGCCTTTGGCGTGGGGTCCTGAACTGGTAGCCAGATCGGCATAGGTCTGAGGATTGATGGCCATGTCCACCGAATACCGGAAGCGTCTGATTCCGACTCCGGTCGTAGCCTGGTTAAGGGCATACGTTCCGATTCCCCTGGCCTGGGTAAGCATGCCTCCCGCCGTGGTGTCGGAGGCCTCTGTAGTGAGTATCAGCGCCAACCAGTCGCTCCATCCTTCACCGCCCTGCTCGGCATTGCCGAGGCAACTGGAGTTGCCCGGGCCGCCTGTCAGCCGGTTGGAAACACCGTGACCGTATTCATGAGCGATGATGCCATTATCAAGCGAGCCATCGCGATCGGGCGTGGGAGCCGTCCAGAGATACATCTGCATCCGGGGAGCAGAGCCGTCAACAGGCGTGGAAAAGTTGGCATTGTTGGTTCCGCTTCCGTCAAAAGCTTCCGCCCTCACATAGTCGTTTCCCAATCCGCCGTTTCCGTAATTATTGAACTGGAAATTCCCGGCCGCCTCCGTGAAACCCATATAATACAGCACATCGTGTATGCGGTTATTCACATAAAAAAGGTTGGTGATGGCGGCATCCTGATTGACCACCGGAGCCTGGGTCAGATCGAGCGGATAGTTAAACTGGAGTGTGGACGTGTCGGGTGAATAACCCGGCAGGTTGTCATTGTTGGCATCTTCATAGGCATGTACATTGTTGCCTCTGGTAATGGTGTATTCTGCACCGGTCGCCCCGTTGGTGTCATGCCAGCCATGGGGGGAAGCCGTATTGTCGGAGGGGTTCGATAACAGGGACCTGCTGCCGAATGAAGGGGCTTCTATTGGAAAAGGGAAAACCGTGTATTCCGCCGGAACCGGTGAAGGTAATGGAGCGGGAGAAGGCAATGGAGCAAGAAAAGGCTGGAAGACTTCCCCTTCCTTAATCCGTTCATCATCCATGCGGGCCGGAGAAAAACTGCATTCGGCAACATAATCATTTTGGTCCAGAAACTGCCCTTTCAACGCATCCACCCGGATGTTCCACCAATGCAGGTGGTCGGTGGTCTGAATGCTCACTTCCCAGGCAAGCAAAACCCGGTTGTCGGACGGCTGAAATATCAACCTGACCGTCACAGGCTCCTCCGAAAGTTCAGGGACGCTCAATACAAAGAGCCGGCCGGTCTGATCACTATCCACCAGACGGGGTTCGTCCGTAATGTGTTTTTCCAGGTGAAGCGCGGCTGCAAGTACAGCGTCCTTAAAGGTAAGCCGCGGGGTCGTGGTATTCACTTTTTCAGACAAATGACTGATCATTCCGGGGGCAAAATGAACCACCTGCCGATCCCTGATCGCCAAAACGCTGATGGCATTGTAAACAGGAATACCCCGATGGGTTTGCTGCAGGTACGTATGGGTGATCCCGGTGGTGGCGTCCGTGTACTCATCGGATATCCTCCAGTTGCTGATATCAGCAGTGGTCCACCCGTAACCGGTTCCGGACTGTTCCAGCCAGGCCTGAATCAGGGAATTGTTTTGCTGGGCGCGAAGCGGGCTCATTCCGGTAAAAATTAAACATACGAACAGGGGCAACAGGGAAAGACAGGTGTTTTTTTTCATAGGATATAAATTGGTTTTAACGTTCAGTTCCGTTCCATTGGCCATCGCCGGTACAGGGATAAAATCAACTCCTGACCCCGTTTCCGGACCGCAAATGGGTAAACAGTAAAATGTTTATGATGATTGGGTAATGGTGTTCAAAGTTACCATTATTTTTCAATTTGCAAAAATTATTTTGACCTTTCTGTCGGATGCCTTCAACTTGCCGTCAAAAGCGGCCTGGCATGGAAGGAGTTCACTCCTGATCAGCATAGGACCTGATACTTGGAGCTGGCGCTTTTTCCAGTTCTGAATGAGCCGGTTACCCTCCGCAGGTCTCCTGCCAGCCAATGCAACAGGTAAATCCCCTACAGAAAGGTTATCATTTGAGCTCTTTCGTGAATTTTCCTGTAGAGCGGGATGCTGATCTTCCGGATTCAGGAAGGCAGGTATTAAACTTTCTCCATTGCCGTCAGCAAGTCATCCCTCCTGTTTCTGGACACACTGAATGTTTTATCGTTCTCCAGCACAACATATCCTCCGTCACTCCGGCTGTATTTTTTTATACAGCTTAAATTGATAAAATAGGATTTATGAATCCTGAAAAAACTGCCGTCGTTTATCATCTCTTCAAATTTTCCGATCGGCCGGGTTACGAGCATCACCTTGTTATTTCTCAGATTAACATTCGTATAATTTCCATCCGCTTCAAAAAATAATATGTCCTGGAGATTGACATATTCCAGGCCGTCGGCCATGGGCAATGCGATTTTTTTTCCGGCTTGAAATTTTTTTGAAAATATTTCCGAAAGCAAATCAATCTGAGATTTATCAGGTGTTTTTGGAATGGACTGAAATCTTTCAATGGCGGCCTTCAACTCCGACAGGCGAACCGGTTTCATTAAATAATCGAGTGCGCTCATCCTCAGCGCCTGAATGGCATATTCATTATAGGATGTGGTTATAACGAGTCCAAAATCGATTTTTCCCACCAATTCCAGCATTTGAAAACCGGTTATTCCCGGCATGACTATATCGGTAAAAACAAGCTGGGGTTTCTGTTTAAGTATAACGGCCAGTCCTTCCGCCCCGGTTTTTGCGGTGGCAATTATGTCAATTGGAAGCCTGTTTTTCTTAACCAGGTGAATAAAATCATCGATGAAATCCTGCTGATCATCAATTACGACCGTTCTGATCATACCTGAACATTCCGTTGTTTAATGCTGCAATTATACCAATTCCCGGCCTAACGGTAAAAATATTCCTGAATTCAAAACGGATATAACAGCAATTTATCACGAATTAATCTGCGCCAGTTCTACCATTGTATTTCTACCCAACAGGTCCAGTTTCAGAACAAGGCCAGCCAGGGAATTCCGGTCAGTTTCCGAGAGGCAAATCCTTTCAATTTCTTCCGACAGTGATACGCCTTCGTGAACACCCATTATCCCCATTAACGGTTTCAGGTTGTGAACAGATACGCGCAATTTTTCCAGGTCGTTTGCTTCAATTGCAGCCTTTATTTCCTTTAGAAACATCGGTGTTTTTGACAGATACAATTGTATATGATTCCTGTAACGTTCATGATCACCTTCCACAAAACCGCGAAGGTACGCCAAATCAATTGTTCCCGAATGATTGGCGGGATGTGGATTTTCCAACTCATAAGAAATCCGGTTCTGACCTGGCAATTCAGGGTTTGAACCGGACCGGCCGGAATTCCTGTACACCTCATTCAGCAACCGGGCAGTATGAAAAGGCTTGGGAATAAAACCGTTTGCTCCTGCTTCAAAACACCTGGCGATCTCACTTTTAATAACGGATGCTGTAAACGCCACTATATTGATCTGGTTTATGGGGGATGGAAATTCACTTCTTATTTTTCGGATGGCCGTTAATCCGTCCATCCCGGGCATGTTGATATCCATTAGTACGAGGTCGAATCCGTCTCCCGGTTGTGCATGTATTGATTGCTTCAGGAATTCGATGGCATCGTATCCGTTATCAGCCATTCTAATTTGAATACCGGGGATTTTTAATTCGAGCGTATCGGCAATTACAATCCTGTTATGTTCAACGTCTTCGCACACGAGGACCCGTAATCCTCTTAATTCCTCCAGCATGGAAGCGGAAATTGCCGGTTCCACCACATCGGCAAGGGCCTTTTTCCCCCTTTCATAAGCAATCATGAACGAAAAGGTGCTGCCGGCGCCATACCTGCTTTCCACCATTAAAGAACTTCCGTGCAATTCAATTAGCTGCCGGGAAATATTCAGTCCCAGGCCGGTTCCGCCATATTTCCTGGCGGTATCGGGGTCAGCCTGTGCAAATTTTTCAAAGATCCTGATTAACTGTTCTCCGGTCATCCCGATACCCGTATCCCGGATTTCAAATTTTACGGATACCTTGTCCGGTGAAGTTGTGTCACCGATCATCCCGATTTTCATGCCAACAGTTCCTTCATTGGTGAATTTAATGGCATTCCCCAGCAGGTTCATCAGTATCTGGTTGAGGCGGGTGGGGTCCCCCGCCAGCACCCGGGGAATTGCCGGGTCGATTTCCAGCATCAGCTGCAGATCTTTTTCATCCGCCTTATGCAACATGATTTCATACACGATTCCGGCTACTTCATGAATGGAAAAATCGATTTTTTCCAGTTCGATTTTCCCGGCCTCGATTTTAGAAAGGTCCAGGATATCATTCAAAATAACCAACAGGGTTTCGGAAGATTTTTTTATCGAGGAAAGGTACCGCAACTGTTGCTGTTGAGGGTTTTTATCGAGCAGTAAATTGGTCATTCCCATCACGGCGTTCATGGGTGTGCGGATTTCATGGCTCATTTTAGCCAGGAATTCCTGCATGAATTTTTCGCTTCGTTCCGCCCTGGTCTTGGTCCGATTGAGTTCCTCATGTGTCAGGGCATTTTGCATCGCAACGGAAATATATCCCAGCAGGAGCCGGATAATTTTAAGGTGATAGTCTTCAAATGTATTCCGTTGAAAACTGATGATACACAAGGTTCCGGACACCACCTGCATGTCTTGCACCGGGAATATGATGACCGACCTGGCAACTCTTCCATCCGGAAGGATTAAGGGACTAAAGACATAGCGCTCATAATCGTTTTCTGCATCGGCTAAAAACACTTCCCGGTTGTTTTTAAAACACCAGTCGGCCATGGGATTACTGTAAGTTTCCCAATCCCTGTTTTCAACGGATCTGAGATTTGAAAACAGTTTCCATTCACCCGAAGGCTTATTCAAAACCCTGAGTTCCATCACTGCAGCATCCATCATGGAATTAATGGTCGTATATAAATGCCCGAATGTTTCTTCCATGTTAAGTGAGGACGTCACATTTTGTCCCAGTTCATTTACAATCAACAGGTCATCAATGGTTTTTTTCATTACTGCAACCTGCGCGGCAGCTTCCTGATTATAGCCGGTTTCCACGGATTCAACAGCAGGCGCCGGGCTGAAGCGTTCGGGTTTTCTGGCTAGATCCAGGATTTCGTCCGGGTAAGTGTCCGCCTCCGTCTTTTGATCGACGGCGCTTTGATAGCGTCCGCCGGTACCGTTCTTATCTATCCTTTCCTGTACATGCCCGGTCCCTTTCCTCAGCCGGGTTTTAAAATAAAAGAAAACGGCGGCGGCTCCGGCTCCAAAAAAAATGAGATATAAGACAATTTCCATTGTTTTACCGGCAGTATTCCATCAGGCTGTTGGTTTCATGTTAACCGGATAATCAATTTACTCCATGATTAATTTGCAAAGGTAAAGTATCGCACCGCTTTTATTTTTAATGTACACCAAATAAGTCCCGGGTGATCCAAACTTATCGATGGGATAAAACTTAGTCTTTCATAAATTTCCATATCGCAAAAACTCCTTCTTTATTTATCTTCACGATATAAATGCCCGGTGCAAATCCTGCAGCATCAATAATTGTTCTTTCTATCAAATCACTTTTGAAAATAACCTGCCCCAAAGAATTTAGAATTTCAAAAACCAATTTTTCTTTGGCTCCCTTATTTTCAATAATCAGTTTGTTTAATACAGGGTTAGGGTACATGTTTACACTGAAGGTTTGCAAATCGTTAACGCCAAGAGAGGAAATCTGCACGCATGAAGAAGTATCGGTACATGTACCTGCAGTAATTTGCACTGCGTAACTGCCATTGGAAGTGGGACTATAGCTTTGAGAAGTTGCACCCGGAATAATTGCAAATCCGTTATTGCAATCAAGCCATTGATAAAGCGCCCCGGTAATTGTAGCAGTAATTACATTATTATTCACGGCTATCAGCGGTTGTGAAATAAAGTTTGAGGAAGTACCATTCATTGCCATATTGGTTGGGGTGATGGTGCATACTCCTTTACCTCCGGCAAAAGAAGTAATGCCTGTATTATTTCCTCCGGGTATTCCGTTATCGAAATGGAAATATTCAACAAGACCTGTTTCATTACCTGCAACTTCGGGAATTATCCTGTTATTAATTTCTGTTGAAGTAAGAGGGTAGTTCCAGATACAGAATTCTCCAAATTGCCCGTAAACAAATTGCAATTGGGTTGCAGCACCATTATGTTCGCATCCTAAAACAAGATTAGCGGGAGGCGATGTGACAGAGGAAATAGTATCAATAGTCCCGTTGAAGGTTAGTGTTTGTAATACCCCGTTAACATATAATTTTAAACGGTCAGCGCTTGCAGCTCCTGAACCGTCAAATACAATGGCCACGTGATAGATAGTTGCTTCACAAGGTATAAATGAACAATATCCATAATTATAATTTGAGAGGAAAACATAAAAAGCTCCTGCCCATCTCTGGAGAACAATGGTTCTGTTGACATCTGATGTTCGTTGTCCAATCAGGGTATAATCTCCTGTTGCATTATCAAAATGTATTTTCATTTCAACAGTAAACTGGGTTTGTCCGGCAAGGACATTGTTGGTTCCGAAATCCAAAAAATCATTGGTGCCGTCAAGGTCTATCCAGGTCTGGTCGGCTTGCGCCATGCACATTGAACTCGTAATGATCAGGATTCCGAAAATTGATTTTAATTTTTTCATGTTAAGGTTGTCAGAGATTATAGTGCTGACTCTGCACGTCTAGATTTTCCTGCTCATTCTTTAGGTTCTCCCTCCAACAGCATAGCAGGCTTTAACGCTGCAGGAGAGATCGGCTCAGGTGTGATTTCGTTTTTATTTTTTCTTTAAATAATAGTTGCTTAGTTAAAAACAAATTTGCTGAATAATCTTATCAGTTAATTACCACCTTGCGTGTGGCTGTGCCATGCGGGGTGAGAACCTGCACGAGATAGACACCGCTTTGATCCAAATTCAATTCCGCAGAATGACTCAATGTTTTTAATTTCAGCACGTCCCGTCCATACGTGTCAAGGACGCGGATATCAGCGGGGACATCGGGCAGCACGATGGTAAAAGGTCCTCGGGAAGGATTCGGAAATACATCAAAGGAAACCGATGGGTCAATATTGGCAACACCCAATGGCACATCGAGAATTTCCACGTTCGGAGAGAAGAAATTCGCTGCGTTACCCCATACCATCGCCATTGATCCGCCACCCGCGACACAGATTTTATTTCCTGAGGTGGCAAAACCTGCATACAGATGCCACGAGGAATAGCCGAAACCCGGATCCATATATGGGAAAGTAAAGTTCTGCTGACTCCAGCTGCCGTTCCAGATATTTAAAACATCAACGGTGTTATACGTTCCACCCGTATTGGGAAACGGCAGGAATGACAAATCAAATTCGCCACCTCCCATAAAATATACATTGTTGTTGACGGCTGCTGCCATCACACCGGCCCTCGGAACAGAAAGATGATCGGTAGTCCAGGCGGAGCCATCGTAAATATCTATTACATCGGTGGAAACATTTAACACCCCGCCAAGCACTCCACCGGCAAAGTAAAATTTGCCGTTAGAATATGTGCCGCCCACATAGCCCCTGGCTATGGAGAGGTTAGCCGTGGTCCACGAACCGGTGGCTGCATTGTATATGTCCACTATGTTACTGACGGCACCTAATCCGTTGACGCCCCCGGCAAAAATGACGAGCGTGCCGTTGGTGGCAACACCCAACTCCGTTCTTGCGCTGGAAAGCGAATCGGTACTCCACACCCCGGTGCTTTCATCATAAATATATACCTTCTTGCTCGCATATATTTCCGATGTGAAATAGTTCACGGAATCCGCAAATCCGGCAAAAATTAATTTCGAACCCGCTTTCACTGCACGTCCACCCCATACACGGTCGGGCAAACTATCTATATGCCAGGCACCGTTTTTAAAAATGTCAATGCGGTTGGTTGCGTCATAACTCGGGATTGGCCAGGAACTTGTAATCCAGTTTTTGATGCGTCCGCCCACTACATAGAAGCCGCTGTCACCGCTGACGCAAGCTGAAGCAGCGCGTGCCAATGAAAGCGAGTCAGATGAAGGGCTCCAGACAGAAGTGATGCAATTGAAAACGGAAATTTCTGCAGTTTCGTTTACGGGATATTGTCCTGTTTCGCCCCCGATAACATAGACTTTGTTGTCATAAGTCACTGCCTGCAAATTCATACTGGCGTTGATCAAGGAAAGATGAACCCATTGGGAATGACCTGCTACAGCACAGAATAGAAACAGAAGGATGAGAAGTAGTTTTTTTTGCATGGTATAGAATTTAGTATGCCCCGTTTGCATCAATTTGAATCATCAGTACCTGGTAATTATCTCCAAATGATTTCGTGTTCCCGGTCACAAGGAAGCCTCCATCGGGTTTTGGTACAGCATCAGCACCTATCGACTGGTAGGTAGTGTTGAATGTCTTAGACCATATTTCGTTGAGGCCTGCATCGAGCTTGCATACAAACATTTTTGTCATTGACACAGAAAAGGATGAGCCGTTGTTGTCCACCGTTCCGCAGAGTATATATCCTCCGTCAGGAGTTTTGCGGATGGAATGTATAACGCCATAGCCGCTATAGCCAGTGAGGGGGCGGCTGCCGGTAAATTGCCCTTCTGAATTGAACAGGTCGAGCTGCATGGGACCTGCTATTTGAGTTCCCCCGTAATAATTTACAAAAGTTCCATCGAACGACTGCCAGTGCTTCTTGGTAGACGAAGCAGCAAAAAATCCTCCCGTAAATGGCGACACTGCATGCGCTTCCTGGTTGAGGACTGAATCTCCACGGATGACGAGAGATTGGAAGGTTCCGTCAGAATTGGTGAGGAGCAAAGCAGCGTTTATCCATGATGTAAAAAAGTCACCGGAGTTAACAGTAGCTGCTATGGCAATATTGCCTTCGGATATTTCACAGATCTGCTGAACATAGAAGGCATAGTACCCGGCCGGAGGGAAGATTACCTTGGAATGAACAAGGTTGAAATCGTGATCGAAGATTTTCAAATAGCTATATTGCGTAAAGGAGCTTCCCATAGCGATGGCAAAGCCACCGTTGGCAAGCCGGATCATCAGTACCGGCTGCTCAACGTAACTAATTGGAAAATTGATATTGACTTGTTTTGTTTCCAACAAATTTCCATCGGAATCATAACGGCAGGCATAGTAAGAAGAGAGAGTTGGCGGATTGACGGGAACACCAATGAGGACAAAGCCGGTGCCGGGTTCGGCAACAGCTGCACGGGTGTCGCTGATTTCTGTAATGGGTTTGCTCCATGATATATTGCCACTGCCATCAAGCTTTACCAACTTATTGCTGTCGGTGACGATTACGAAGTTGCCGTCATCGAGGGTAATGAGACCGATTTGCGTATCCATGGCAGTGGAATCAATCGTCTTCACCATTCCATCGTGCCCTTTGGTGGTATCCTCTTTTTTACAGGAGGAGAAGATTGCGATGCTGCATGCTAAAATGAGATAAGCTGAATATTTTTTCATGACAGACATTGTTTATTTAATAATAATCAGTTCGGGTTTGTAATACCTGCGGTCGTAGGTTTGAGTGATGCCGAAACAGGCAATGGAGCCGTCTGATGTTATGCAGCCGGAATTGATCATGTCGCTGGTTTGTTCCTGGAATGCTGATGTTTTGGTGATGTTCAGCTCTGCATCGAGGGTGACATAATGTGTATTAAACTGATCGGATACACTTGTAAAGGCATTACCAATATTAACACTGTGTGTAATAAAAACACCTGAGCCCTGGCGGAGCATCATACTGGAGTAGCCATAAATACGAATATCGTTTGGGATCGGCCAGGATGTTGAATCCATGATTTCACCTGCATCATTTATTTCGAGGAGGTGGAAATAATCTTTGCCGTCATCCGAATCGATATAATTTATCCAGTAGTTGCCGTTGCCGGCAGCAGCAATCTGAATCCCCGCTGCCCAACCCCGGACGACAATTTTTTTGCTCCATAAGGAATCGAAGGTGCTGTTGGTTTTCATAACATGTATATCTGATTTTACGAGCACCGCGTTCCAATAAGTACCCGCAGCCATGTAACCCCCTCCAGGCACAGGCACACAACTTGTGACTGATATGGGATCCTGAAATTCCTTATGCCAGACAAAGTTGCCTTGTTTGTCCATTTCACTAACAAAGGTTGCACTGGCAAAATTAGCTCCCTGATAGTAAAAATAGAGAACTACATTTCCACCGGGTGCCGGGCAGAGACGAATGTCCCCGATTTGCTGGAATGGCAGTCCATGTATGACTGGCGGATTGAGGTTGACAACAGGGCTCAATATGCCGCTGGGATCGAGCTGCATCATCTGCAGTGCCCATTCAGGTCCGCCCCAAAGATTAGGGACACCGGTATGGGTGACGACTATAAAGCTGTTGTCGGGAAGAGAGATGGCATCCCCAATGGACAGGCCGGAGGGAAAGGTATCCTGCCTGAAGGAGTTTCCGTCATTGTCGGTAAGCATCCAGACATTTTCTGCCGGAGGCGGAAGGGTGAGGGTTCCATTGACAAACAGCAATTGTTCAAAGGTATGACCGTAGGTCATGAGTAGCCTGCCATTGCCTGCAGCAATGCGGATGGAATTATTGCGCGGATCGGCAAGCGTATCGTCATATATTCGGACACGGTGAAACGCGGATTCCGGCTCGGGCAAGTCGGATTTGGTGCAACTGCTGAAAGAAAAAATAATCAGCCACGAAGAGACAAAGGCAAAAAGTATTTGAACACGAAAAAGATTTCTTCCTGTCTTTGTGTCTTTGTGATAAAATATTGTTCTAAAAATTTCCATTCGCATCTGTTTTTATGGCTATCAAGTTAAATTGATTGTTATTCGAAAGCTGATGACCCGACACAAAATATCCACCATCAAATGTTTCAAAAACATCCACACCAAATGAAGCATACGTAGTATTAATTACTTTTGACCATCGCTCGTTATAGTTCTCATCGAGCTTCAGCAAATAAACCTGCGTTTGATTATCAATGGTGTTGAACTTACTTTGATTCACTGTGCCGCATAAGATAAATCCGCCATCGTGCGTGGGTTTTGCCGTACTAATCATTCCATAACCCGGATAGTTGTACACTTTTTTCCGGTCTATAAAGTTTCCTGTTGAATCATAGAAAGAAAGATTTATCCTGCCCGAAACCAGTGCAGCATTATCATTATTTATATACCCAACCCAGGTTCCATCACTTGCTGTTCTTCCATTCATTACAGAACTGACGGAGAGCACGCCGTTCCTGTTAACTCCCAGGAAGTTGGGTGTTTCGGAAAAAGTTGAATCGGTAAAAGCTGTTTTAGTTTTCATGACGCCGTTCAAATCGGTAGTGATCATAAACTTGTTTGCTATTTCGTGAAAAACCGATAATTCCAAAAATGAAAAACCAGTCATGCAAATTGTGCTGTCATTAATCTGGGTAAGCCCGTGCATCGTATTCACCCGGGTTCCGGTTTGTAAAGTATCATAGGCCAAATAAGCTATCACATTAAAGTCTGGGTCGGTCATATCAATTAAACCCAAATTATCACTTACGGAAAAGACAAAGTTGCCGTTAGTAAGTTGTATGACATCCATTGTTCCGCAATTCTGCACATACATAAAAACCCCCTGATATTGCAATCCCAAGGAGTCGATTGAAAGTACATTGGCGTTATGATCGTAACGTATGACGCTGAAATTTTTACTTTCAGGGAAACTATATCCAACTGTTATAAAACCTCCTCCCCTTATGGGAATGGCATTCCATAAAAAACTGTTTGCCTTATCAATTTGCCTGCGCCAAACTTCTTGTCCCTGTTGATTTAATTTTACAATCATACCGGGAGATGTAAATACCTGCTGCCAGATATTTCCCGGCTCTTTGAACTGATAATTCCGGGCAACCATAATGTACTGATTGTCGTCACTGGGGAAACAAGCTACAGCAGCCATTTGTGAATCAGCAGGAATTAATCGTATAAATGAATTTTCACTTTTCACATTCGCATCCTTTTTACACGAATAAAGTGCGATGCAAATAAATGCTGACAGGCAAAAAATATTTCTGTACATGACTCGTGCTTAATTTTTGATGATTAAAATGGGTTTGTAATACAAATGGTCGTAAGAAGATGTCAATCCAAAAAATGCAGCGTGCCCATCAGAAGTTTTGCAGAGCGAAGTGATAAAATCGGTTCTGTATGCTTCCAGATTTTCCGCACCCACAAGGTTCAGACTATAATCAAATGAATACAATTCTGTATTGAATGATTTGTAATAGGTTTCGAAATTGTTATAAATATAATCAGGATATTTATTGAATATGCCTTCAATACCGCTTCCATTCTCAATAATTCCTGAACAATACGAATTTCGTTTTTGGTTTATTGATATTGCATTTATGGAATCTCCTGCAGAATTTAAATGATATATAAGACCTTTCAGGTCGAGAGCATTTCCATTAGTATAGGGGGCATCATTGGTGCAGAAATAATAACTACCATCAGCCACCTGAATGATATTGGTTGGAGATACACTATTTGCATTATGGTCGTCTGCCAGTTTGTCGAATTGCTTTTTCCATATAATATCACCGCCTGGAGTGGTTTTAACTATGATGTTCCTGACGTAAATGGAGTCCGCATACATTCTTATGCCATAGGCACCAATAAACACCAAATTGCCATCATTACTTTTTATACCGTTGTAAATGCAAGTACCGATAGTATCATCAGGCCTGATGTAGTCAACTGGCTTGAACCATTGTGCACCGGTGTTTGCGTTATATTTTGCCATATATCCTTTCCAGGTTAACCAATCGTTTGAAGTGTACGTTCCATAAATTAAAGCATCGCTGCCTGACAGCGAAAGAAGGTTTAAATGCGAAAATAATCCTCCGGTATAAAAATCGCTCGTTGGCAGTACAAGTGAATCGGATTTAAGCAGTGTTCCGTTTTTGTCGTAATGAAACAAATATATTTTATCATTCGGAATCGTTGGCTCGTAATCATACATATCTGTACAGGCAATCAGGCAACTTTCATCCTCCAGTTCAACCGGACATACATTAGCATATCCCTTAGGCAGTTCATTGCGCCAGATTAAATTTCCTTTTAAATCGGTTGCCATTACAACCCCGCTTATTGCATCCTGACTTTGAAAACCAGACCAATTATAAATTGACCAAACGGTGCTGCCTCTTCCGTAACTCATATACAGGCGGGCTTTGCCGGAATTAACATGCACATTTACATTTTCAGCACTGGCAAGATTATCATCATACACTTTCACATTCCGGAAATCAAGTTGAGTATTTGACAGTTCAGATTTTTTACAACTGACAACTGATAACACCATTACCATCAGCCAAAGGCTGCACAGGTTAATACGGATAATTTTTCCCTTTAGAAAATCTGTGAATCTGTCGCAAAATAATTTTTTAGAAATATCCATTCGCATCTGCTTTAATCCCGGTTGCATTATAATTTTTTCCTGATGCTCCTTCATAACCGCTGATAATATATCTGCCACCAGTTGCCTGCATGGCATCGGCTCCAAAGGACGGGTAAGCGGTGTTGACCGCTTTTGACCACTCCTGTTTTCCAGATGCATCCGGTTTAATTTTATATATTCCTGTTGGTGAAATAATGTTTACCATATCCGATTGATTTACCGTTCCGCATGAAATATAACACCATCGGATGTGGGGTTTGTTTTCATGTTCATGCGACTTGCAGGACGGTTGGACATGCTTTGCCTTGAAATAAACCTGCCGTTCCTGCTCAGCCGAGCCAAATTATTCACTGCCGGAATCAGGGAGTTTTTAAAATTGTCAACGTAATAATAATTAATTGCACAACTGCTTTCATTAAACTTTTCCATTTGCCCCGGTTTTAATTACAATAGCATTATATTTTTTATTTAAAGCCTTTTCATACCCGGTTATCAGGTAACCACCATCCGATGTTTCAACCGCATCAACGCCGATTGACGGGTATGCGGTGTTGAAAATTCTTGACCATTGAAATCCTCCGGTTGCATCTACTTTCATGATGTAGATTTTTGTTGGCGAAACAATGTTTTGAACCGCTGCCTGGTTAACCGTACCGCATAAAATATAACCGCCGTCGGAAGTTGCCCGTGCATTAAGTATTACTCCGCTTGCCGGGTAATCGTGAATGCCCTGCCGCGAAATAAACTGCCCATCAGCCGTCAGTTTCACCAGGTTAATTTCACCTGCACATAAACTGCCCCAGTAGTTATTTAAATAATTTACATACGTGCCCGATCCGTCATGGTTCCCACCCATTCTGCCGGTGATCATCAGAAAGTTCCCGCCTATTGGCACCAGCGCGCCCGGTGTTTCATTATGCAAACTATCGGCAGCTATATTGTTTTGAGAAATCAAATTTGCCTGCAAATCGGTGATGTAAACATAGGGGTCCATTTCGAAGTGCAGATAATCAGGCGACAGATTGCCAAAAGAGGAAGACATAATCAGCGTTCCGGCTGGCTGTTCACAGACGCCTCGTACAAAACAGCCATTGTCTACCAGGGAAGGGACATGTTTTTTTTCAACCAGGGTATCGAATGAGTTATCTGTTATGCACACAAACAAATCGGCATTGTAATTACCTGCAAAAACATAATTACCGTTGCTGAGTTTCAGCATTTGCAGCGGGCTGAAACCTCCCATATAGTCCCACTGGCTATTCATAAACACCGGTATTTGCTTTGATGACTGTAAGTTTCCGTCATCATCATACAGGCAAATCTCAAATGCCATTGCAATTCCATCTCCAAATCCAATAGTAGCAAACCCGTTTCCCGGCAGATCATACGCTTGCCAGAGCACACTGTTTTTTTCTGATACACGTTTTGTCCAGATCAGTTTTCCGGATGCATCAAGTTTGTATAGATAGCCCGGAATGCTTTCATTCAACGAACGGCACACGACTATCACGCTGTTATCGCTCAAAAGAATATTATTTACAACCACCATATCAGAATCGCACACCAGCGCTTTTATAAAACCCGGATTTCCATTTTCAGCGGCTTCCTTTTGACAAGAAACAAATGCCGAAATGACGGTTATAAGAGTGATGAGCCTTTTCATAGTCAGACTATTTAAGAATATAAAGCTGAGGCAGGTAGTAAGTTTTTCCGACCGGCTGCATTAAACCGAAGCAGGCCATGTTTCCATCTGAAGCTCTGCAGGCGACAGACAGGAAATCAGTTGACGCCCTTTGAAGGGGAGCATCATGTGTTACGTTCAAATCTCCATCAAATTTTACAAGGCGGGTGTTGGTTTGCTGAAAGATATTTTCAGTGTAATCGCTTATCACATCCCGACCTGAACGATTCACCAGGGCGAGGCATCCTCCGTTATCAGTTGGAAGGATCCTGGTACCGAAATTCTGCGGTTGATTGTCAATTATTGTTGCATTCAGTGAATCCCCATTTTCATTTACTTCATACAGATGCATTATTCCTTTGGAGGCGGAGGTGCCGTTTCCTTCATTAAAGCCAAACCGGTAATGACCATGACTTGTCGCAATGATATTAAAAGCCAATGCTGGAGGTGCATCGAAACGCCTGGTCCATACAGTATCCCCTGTTGAAGTGGTTTTCATTAACACTGGATGTGACGAAGATGTTGCACCAAAATAATCATTAACCGTACCGCTGAACAACAAACCGCCATCGGCCGTTTCTATGCATCCCATCGGATAAAATTCCTGACCGGTTATTCCGGGAACATTTAAAAAGTATTTTTTAATCCAGGTCAATCCCGAAACAGGTGAATACTCAAAAGCCAGTCCGTTGTAATTTCCGCTGCTTTCCCAGCAATCCGTATAAAAAATAATTTTGCCCTTCGAGGTCTTCAACGCATACGTCCATCCGATATTGGTTCCACTGTTTCCGACAATCGGAATAAGGTCAATGGAATCAGTTTTTAAATTGTTTCCATCCTTGTCGTAACGAAAAATATAAAAATAATTTTTTGAATAATTTGGATTTTCTCCCCACGAAAAATTGGTACCTACAATACAACCGCCATCCTCCAGCGCAACCACAGCAGATTCTTCCATAGCATCGGGAAGTGCCCTTTTCCAAAGAAAATTTCCATGGTTATCGGTGGCCATCACTGCTGGTCTTAAGTTGGTGTAATCAAATGCTCCGCTTGCCGAAACATAATATCTGTTATAACCATAGGTCATATATAGTCGTCCGTTACCCGCTGAAATGCTAAAAGTACCATTATCGGCGCTGGCCAATGTGTCGCTATAAACTTTCATGACCTGAAAGTCAACATCCGTATTTGAAAAATCGGATTTTTTACAGCCTGTGACAGAAAAAAGAAACAGAAACAAAGACAGGCAGGTGAAAAGAAGAATTAAATTATTTTCCGCAACCTTCCTCCACAAGAGCCCCCGCATCCATGAAGATTGAAATCCTGTTTGCTGAAAGAGGATCTGCCTGCTGCCGGCAGGGACACCAACCGGGGTCAGGATACGGGCTGCACTTCTCAGGGTTTGGGTTGCGGCGTTACCATGTGAACTCCATATGCTGGAAAAGATCCGCTGCGAAACAGCTGCATCCCTGGTTCCGGCCCGCCGGTCGGGCAGGGGATTGGGGGCCGTATTATACATTTCCATCCTCATCTGTTTTAATTACAACAGCATTGAAATTCCTGTTCAGCGATTTTTCGTGGCCACTTATGAAAAAGCCCCCGTCTGAAGACTCAATGGCATCAACTCCATAAGATGGATAGGTTGTTTCAAACATTTTTGACCATTGAAATTTTCCGGAAGCCGTAACTTTCATGATGTATATTTTGGTGATTGATTCAATACTTTGGTTAGCCAGCTGATTCACCGTTCCGCACAAAATAAATCCTCCGTCACTGGTCGGGCGTGCTGAACTGATCATACCGTTTGACGGATAATCACTAATACCCTGACGTGATATAAATTCACCGCTGTCCGTTAAATGCACCAGGTTAATTTCACCTGAACACAGTTCCGAATACGGGTCGTTGTAATAACCCACGAGCGTGCCGTTGTATTCGCTGATCGTACCCATACGACCCGTAACCATCAGCATTTCATTTCCAAATGGCAGCACCGCGTTTGGCGTTTCGGTGTGCAATGAGTCGTGAAAGACAATGGTTGATTTAATATTCCCGTCCAAATCGGTCCGGGTAACTGCAGTATTCCAGTATTGCTGCAAGGTACCTTCAAAGCCTATACTTGCACATAAGGCAGACAAGGCAATTGATGCGTCGGGCATTTCACATAGGCCCCGGATAAAAAATGAGGAGTACCCCGGAGGAGGATCTATTTTTCGGGTTACCAGGGTGTCGAAGGTGTTATTTGTAACGGCAAGGTATGCCTGCTGATAGGCGGGATTCCCAAACGCAAAAATAAAATTGCCATTCGATAACCCCTGCATCAGACATGGATTGTAATAACTGATATAGGCCATATCGGGAACGGGGATCGCTTTTGAGGACAGAAAAACTCCATCATCATCATAAAAACACAATTGCAGTGCATTTCCATAGTCGTAATTGTATCCTGTTGTTGCAAAACCGCTTCCGGGCGTGTCGTAAACCTGCCATAAAACCTTATTTTGCAGCGGCACTCGCCTGCTCCACACCAGTTTTCCGCCTGAATCTGTTTTATACATGTAACCGGCAGCCTGTTCCTTCATGGACCGGCAAACAATTATCAAACTGTTATTATGGAGTTTTATACTGCCAACGGCAACAACATCAGAGTCGCATTCAAATACCTTTATAAAACCTGGTTGGCGCACAGTTGCATTTTCCTTCTTACAGGATGAAATAAAACAGGCTGTTATCAGTACAAGTATGGGAATTCGTTTCATCGTGGCGTCAGTTCAGGAAAATTAATTCAGGACGGTAATAGGATTTGCCAACAGGTTTAAAAAACCCAAAACAGGCAATGCGGCCTTCCGGGGTTTTGCAGGCAGATGTAAAGAAATCTGTCGTCATGGCCTGAACGGCCCCGTCGGTCATTTTTTTCATTTCAGCATTGAAAAACACTTTGCGTGTATTGGTCTGTTCAAAAATGGCATCAAAAAACGGATTGATGTAATAAGGCGTTTTATTTACCAATGTAAAAAACCCTCCGTCATCAGTTGCAAGAAGCGTATAAGCGAGGTTAGCTTCAAGTTCATCATATCTTGCAAAGCCAACCGAATCGCCATTGGCATTTACTTCATAAACATTCATCGTTGCCTTCAATGGGGAACTCCACAGGTTGTTGTTGGTGCAAAATCTGAAATTACCCCCGGGAGCGGAGATCATGTTTATGTTCCAGAAATCATAATTGCCAAAAAGACCGAATCTTTTATGCCAAAGCATATCCCCCGAACTGTTGGTTTTAACAAGGAGGGGTTGCTGCAATGAATCACTTATTTCACCTGAAAACAGAAAACCATCAGGAGTTTCCATGCCGCCTGTGAGTACAATATAGTGCCGGGTTCCGGGTGCAGGAAAATATATTGTTTTGAATGATTGCACACCGCCGCCTAATGAATAATCGATAATAAAACCCTTTGAATAGCTGCTATTGCCCAAATCACAATATGCATTGCCATAAATAATTATGCGCCCTGAAGTGGTTTTCAGAAAATGGCTGTTATTAACCGAATAAGGATTTGTACCGACATGAGGAACCACCGATATGGAATCACTGGAAATTTTATTGCCGTCCTTATCGAAACGGTATATATAAATACAATTATAGGTTAACGAGGGATTTACATCTGCATTTATAGTTGCAGCAACCAAACATCCGCCATCATCCAGCGGCAGAATGTCGCCCTGGGTCAATCCTTCCGCCAGGTTTTGCCGCCATAAAAAATTGCCCTTCCTGTCGGTGGCCATTATACGGGCCCTTGCCGTTAAAGGAATGGTGTTTGAATTATACCACAACCAGGTTCCGGTAATACCATATATCATAAACATGCCGTAGTTGCCGGCCGCAATTCTCGAAAACTCATTATCGGCGCTTGCCAGGGTGTCGTCATAAACTCTTACCAGCTTAAAATCAGACAACATACCAGTCTCTGATTTTTCGCAGCCGGCAATGAAAGCCGTTGCAAAAATGAATAGTATGCACGTATTGAGTTTCCTTTTCATACTCACAGTTTAAACGAATTACACGAAATGCATGAATATGCAAAAAACCACTGAACGATTCATGAACATTTTTTTAGGCTTTTACATCCCTGAAGCAACCCCTTGCTTTTAACCCGCGTATTGAATTTTCCGGTACCACTTGGCGGATACCATTTTAAGGTTTATTCACCTTCCTATTTTTATACCAAAGTGAATACTGCAATCCTGCCTTTAACTGCCAGTTGTCCATTCTGAAATCATCGTCAATATAATAGTATTTGAATACATTGGTGAGATCGGCATAACGTGTTCCTTCCTTGTTCACATTATCCGGATAAAAGGAGTAACGGAAATTGAGAAAGACATTAAAACCTTTCAATTTGTATGCAACTCCGACCCCTCCGAAATATCCCACCGCTGAATTGTTACGGTAATCCGTACGGTTCACGATATCTTTCAGGTCATCACGCGAGGTGGTTCCCAGGGCACCGGTCAAAAATGAAAAGGCCGCACCGGCCTCCAGGTAGGGACCAAATTCCTTAACGGGGAAATAATACTTCAGCGAGACCGGTACATCCATGTAGGAAAGTTTTTCACTGTAGTTAATCGAGGTTCCCTCCACATCAAACAAGGTATGTTCAAACTGCGACTGGCGAAACAGACCCGCAGCTTCCACCCACAGGTTTTTATACGCCCGGTACTCCGCCTGAAGTCCAAGCTGAAAGCCGGTTCTGCCTTTATACTCTCCAAGGTCCGGGGCATTGTCGTCATGTACAATGGAATAGGTTTGTTTCACATCAATCATGGTTTTATTAATTCCCGCGCACATGCCGATCCGGAAAACCGGAACCGGTTTGAATTTTTCGAACAAAGCAGAATATTTCGGTTCATCCTTGAATTTATCGGGCGAATAATTCGGATTGATTTTAATGATAGCTTCCGCTTCTTTGTCAGCACCTTCCAGGTTATCAATGCCCAGAAAGCTTAAGGCAAGCAGCTTGTGGGCCTGAATTTTATCAGCTTTGTCAAGGTTACATTTGCTTAAAGCCGCCTGCAGCAGTTTGATGGCGCCATCAAAATCGCGCTGATCATAATTTGAATTCGCCGTTTTTAAATAGGTTATGCAACTGTCCGTTTGCGCCGCTGCACTCCAGATTCCTGATATAAAAATCAGGAGCATTGCCGTAAGGATTCTTGAGTGGTTCATCATGTTAAGGTTTAATCGGGTTTGACTGAATTTAGCTGGATATTATTTATCATAAGGGACATCGCCGCCAATGAATGTATTCCATTCCTCCCTGGTGAAACTGCGTTTCAGGTTTTGTGAGAATATTTTTTCGAAGTAAGATGTTTTGACGGGATAACACCGGATTCCGTTATCAGCACAGGCAGCATATATGAAATCGCTGTTCATGCCCAGCGAAGTAACCACGCTGGTGTTATTGATTTCAATCGGTTTGCCTGATTCCGACAGGCGATGAATATGAATCAGCTTGTTTGACAGTCCGATTACCAGCAAATCATTCCTTTCATTGAGGCAGATAAAATCAGCACTTGCCGGTTCGTTAATGGAACGCACCGTTTGTCCGCTACCGTTGAGTAATTGAACGGTTCCGTTAGAATATCCCACAGCAATAAGTTTTCCGTTGCAGGTAATGGCCTGCACTCTTCCGTTTGCAGCAGTAAATGACTGCACATCACTGCCGTCGGCATTCATCTGAATTACCTTTCCGTCCTCACTGCCCGCAAATATCCTGGAGTTATTTTCACTCATGGCAATGGCCCGGACTTTCGATGAGCATTTGTTTTTTTTGAACAGCGAATTATTCTTCCAGATGATTAAGGAACTGTCACGGCCCCCCGTAACAATGGTTGCTCCATCGCTGCTGAACGCAACTGCACGGATTAATCCGTCATGGCCAGCGAGTATTTTTGGTTGCGATGTGTTCCTCAGGTCAAAAACGGCGACTGCATTATTGTCCATTCCGATGGCTGCAAAACCTGCGTTTTCGCTTAAGTAATACGTGTTGCCTCCGGAGGTTAACCCGCTTAACCTGTTTTGATTTCCTGCGGCATAATTTTCAGCGCCGAAATTTTTAACGGAATTGCTCTTCAAGAGTGCGGTGATGGTTTTCCCTGACAGCGCCATGGCGTTGATGTCATCGTTTTCACGAATCACCATGGGTTTATAGGAGACATCAATTTTTTGGGCCGAGGTAATCAGTGCATTATATAGCTGCGCATCATTCATATTGCCGCCGTTGGCATCCGAAATTTTGTAGGCCTGGTAGGCAAGAAGTCCCGCCAGTTGGGCATCATTTTTTTCCTGTAAGGATTTAAATGCAATATTCTGACTGATGGAAACCAGCCGCAGACGTTCCTTTTCGGACGTAGCAGAGTCTGCCTTCATTTTCTGACTCAAGGCTTCTGCGCTTTTCTGCTCGGCCAGTTTTTTCTGTTCCAATGCAAGCTGTTGCTGCTGGGTTGCACGTAATGCCTCCTCTTCGGCTTTGATTTTTTGCTGATCGGCCAGCTTTTTCTGTTCTCCGGCGATATTCGATTGCAATTCGGCGAAAGACTTGGCGTCCATAGCCTGCCTGGAAGCCTCCAGCGCCATTTCCTTTGCCTTCTCCGCCAATTGTTTCTGATTCAGCGCTTCCGTCGTTTTCTGCTCTGCGACATGGCTTTTGTCGGTGGCCTTTTTCGTTTGAACCAGGGCCCATGCCGTCAATATCGAAACGGTCACGAGGAATGTGGCAACAGCTCCCCGGATAATAAGCGTACGTTGCTTCTTGCGTTGTATTTCGCGGCCTCGTTCGGCGTTGCTTTCATCCAGAAACCGCATGGCTTCTCCAAACTGGCTGTTATACTGTCCGGCCCATGCTTCATTCGGATTGTTTTTTCTTTTCCAGTCCAGCGCAACCTGCAGTTCAGGATCCCTCCATAAGGCCGATTGTCCTGCTTTGTATAAACCGGCTCCGTTGCAAAGCCGGTTATACATTTCTGCCGACTCCATTTCTTCATCAACCCAGGTTCGAAGGCGCTCCCACCCCCGCATTAAGCTTTCATGGGAGATGTCCAGAATGGTCGTCTCCGATACCGCCACTTCTTCCCCTGGCAAAACAAAGGTCCGGCCGGCCTTCCGGAATGGATACATCACCTGCATCAACTCTTCATAAGTTGCCCCGGTAATCTGCATTAAGCTTTTAATGGCAGTGGGCCTTCTGATACCCCTGTTTTCACCGGTTTTTACTGTAAGACATTTGAGGACGGCTTCCAGTAACTTTTTCTGTTTTTCGGTTTTCAGTTCATGAAATGCCTCGTCGGCATGATAAGACAAGGCATGCTGCATGGTACCCGTCATTTCATAATGACGGATATCCATGGGTTCCCCGGGTTCGGCTGTTTCCACCCATTTATCCCAGGTGCGCATCAGGGCATGCTGCAATACCGGAAGCTGGTCGGGATTATCTCCCAGATCGTTGAATACCTGCTGCACCAGCCGCGGGGATATCTTCCCGCCTGCATATTGCACCGGCCCGGTAATGACCAGCTTGCTCTGCTTTTCATTGAGCCTTGGTACCAGGTAATGCCCGTCGTTAATCGCCTCCGGCAATCCTTCAAACCTTACACAGTCACCCAGAAAATCGGAACGAATGGTCAGTACTACATAAATGGGCACGTCACGCTGCCTGACGGCGTCAGTAATAAGCCTTACGAAATTTTCTGATTCTGTATCGTTACGTTCCATGGAATCATTTGAAAACCGAAAGGTTTCTTCAAACTGATCCAGCAGAATTAACAGGTTGGTATCAGGCGGCAGCAAATTGCGCACTCCCTGAACCAAACCCAGGGAACTGGCCCTCATCTGCTGGTTCATCCGCTCCAAAAGCGGCTGATCTTTTTCCGGATCACCCGTGCCCAGGATGTTTTTACGGATCAGCGCAGCGGCAAGATTTTTTACCGGCGTATTTCCAGGTTTCATGGAGGCAATGCACCACGCTTTTTTACTGTCCTGCATTTTTCCCTGGTGAATGGCAGGCAACAACCCGGCCCTGACCAGGGAGGATTTACCGGTTCCGGAAGTGCCTACAATGGCCACGAAGTGGTTTTGCGACAGTTTGTTTAATAAATCACCGATATGCTGCTCCCTTCCAAAAAACAAATAGCTCTCTTCGTAATCGAAGGAACGTAAACCGGGAAACGGATTTTTAGTAACTTCAGTCATGTGGGTCTCGTGTTGAAGTACCGGAAAATAAACGGGTGAATTTAGCCTTTTAATTAATTTATTCTAATGATTTCAACGGAATGGACAGGATAAACTCACTGCCTTTTCCGGTATCGCTTACCAGCGAAAGTTCGCCGTTATTGCCCTTGGTAATAATGTCATGGCTGATCGAAAGCCCCAGCCCCGTTCCCTCACCGCTTGGTTTGGTCGTAAAGAACGGCAGAAATATCTTGTTCCGGATTTCTTCCGGAATCCCCATGCCATTGTCGCGAATGGCGATGATCAGGATGGCATTTTTAACGGTTGTCCTGATCTGTAATACCGGCATATATTCCGTATGACCGGAAGTGTTTTCCGGCGTCATTAATTTTTTCCTTTTTTCATTCATCGTATAAAAGGCATTACTGAATATATTTAAAAGAACGCTTCCAAAATCTTCAGCCACGATGTCAATCTGAGGTAATTTTGGCTCATATAATTTCTCTATGCTGCATTCAAATCCTGCCACTTTGTTTTTTATGCCGTTCATCGAAATATCCAAAAACCCGTCTATCGTCCTGTTCACCTCAATCTTTGTTTTTACACCTCTTCCCTTCCTGCTCAGCATCATCATGTTCTTGACTATGCTATAGGCCCGCTGCCCGTGAAAGTGAATTTTATCCAGGTTGTTTAACAGTTGGCCTTTTAATTCGTCCTGCTCCTCCTTGGTATGGGTCTGGTCCATCTCGGGAACCAGGTCCCTGCTGATCTGGGAAAAATTATTCACAAAATTCAGCGGATTTAAGATTTCATGTGCAAACCCGGAGGCGATTTCGCCCAGGGAGGCCATCTTTTCATTGTGTATAAGCTGCGTTTGAGCACTGATCAGCTGGTTATGAATCAGCGCATTGCCTATGGCAACGGAAGTATACGGAATCAGGGAACGTATCATTTCTATGTGATAATCATTATAGGCATCCTTATTAAAACTCATGACGCTCAGTGTTCCAACCTCTTTTTCATTTCTTAAAACCGGGAATGACATGATCGACTGAGGCATTCTTCCGTCTTCCAGTGCAAGTGGCTTAAAGACGTATCGCTCAAAATCCTTTTGCGCATCGCCTAAATGCACTTCCCTGTTATTCTGGAGACACCATTCGGCAAGGTGGTTCCTGTAAACGGATCCGTCCGGGTTGCCCTTCGACTCGATGTTGGACAGGATCTGCCAGCTGTTATCCCGCCACGAATAAATTCCCAGTTCGAATATGGCTGCGTCCATGATCGAATCAATCGTCTGATATAAATGCTGAAACGTATCGGATAATTTTAAGGAGGAGGTAACCCGTTGGCCGAGTTCATTCACAATGCGTGAATTATCCAGCAAGGTTTTAAGTTCAACGATTTTATCCTTGTCTTTCCGATTCTCCGGTCCGCGTCCCGGAATGATGGGATCTGCCGCTGTTGAAACACTTTCCATTTTACGGACCAGTCCTTCCATCCCTGACTGAAATTTAATGGAGTCGGAAGCCGGACTTAATTTCAATACCCCTGCATTTAAAAGTTTGTCAAATCTGGCATTCAGTTCAGCGCCCGTTTCCTTCCACTTCTTCTTCATATATAAAATGGTCACTAGCACTCCTCCAATAAAAATAATGCTGAATAAAAGAATCTGAATCATAACAAGCCTGATGTTTTATATACCGTAATTATAGATAATTAATGTTGTTTAATAATAAAAAATGTACGATGGGTCAGTTTCGCTGTATGAAATGCAACTCAGAAATTCAGCACTGGTTTTGGAATATTATTGGTTTATTGCAGGCTTGCGCATCAGCCGGACCTGCCGGCTATCCCTTTAAAAATTACCTGGACAGCGTCATTCCCTTTTACCGGCTGGCGGTTTGTTGTCCGGATAACGGCGGCCATTCCGTAAATAACCCTTAAGCAGGAAGGTCCCGCAATCGTGATCGCCCTTCTTCATTTCACGCCTGTTAGCATCGGATCCCCGGGCCGGAAGTCTACTGGTGATTTATTAATCCTTATTTTCAACGCTCCTTTTTTTAATCAAGGGTATGAACCACAGGGCAAGCGCTGTATCTATCCCGATTCGCTTCGCGACCGGGATTCATTCGACTACGACTTTCACTTCGGACT